>CAZZAU010000111.1:2626-5946 GCA_964652725.1 uncultured Dehalococcoidaceae bacterium
AGTTGCGGCCGTAGCCGTCGGCCACTTTTTTAATATCACCTGCCCGGGCCACGCTGGGCACATCTTCAAGAAACACCACTTTCATAACAGGTTCTCCTTGCTAGTGATTATACTTCACCCCGGCAGGCCTCTCAATAGGCTGGGGGATGATTATCTGTGCAGGTACTTCTCCGCGTAGATGGCTGCCACCGCCCCGTCCCCCACCGCGGCCGCCACCTGGCGTATGGAGCCGGTACGGATATCACCGGCGGCAAAGACTCCGGGCACGCTGGTCTCCATCTTGTCGCCGGTGATGATGGTGCCGTCTTCGTGCAACTTGACCACGCCCTTGAGATAGTCCGTGTTCGGCTTCTGCCCCACCGCGACGAACACCCCGGAGACCTCCAGCACTGACTGCTCGCCCGTCTTCGCGTTGCGCAGCCTGAGGCTTTCCACTTTGCTGTCTCCCTCAACAGCCTCCACCACCGTGTTCCACAGAAACTCTATCTTGGGATGTTTGAAGGCACTTTCCTGGACCACGGCCGTGGCGCGCAGTTCATCACGGCGGTGTATCACGATGACCCTGGAGGCGAACCTGGTCAGCTCGAGCGCTTCATTGATGGCAGCATTGCCGCCCCCCACCACCGCCACCGGAACATCCACGAAGAAGTACCCGTCGCAGATGGCGCAGTAGCCCACGCCCTTGCCGGTGAACTCCTTCTCCCCGGGGACGTTGAGCTTCGTCCGGTCGGAGCCGCCGGCCAGTATCACCGCCCGGGCGGCAAAGTCGCCTTCCGTGGTCTTCACCGTTCTTTCCTCTCCGTCCAGCTCAAGCCCGGTTACCTCGGCGGCCACCGTCTCCAGGCCAAATTTCGCCGCCTGCTCCCTCATACTCTCGGCCAGTTCGTAGCCGTGGATGCCTTGTGGAAAGCCGGGATAATTTTCGACGAGGCCCGCATTGGCTATCCAGCCACCGGGAATAGCTTTCTCCACCAGCACGCTCTTCAGCCTGGCCCTGCCGGCGTATATCCCGGCGGTAAGCCCCGCCGGACCACCGCCCACTATTACCACGTCACATTTCTTGCTGCTCACCCTGACCCTCCCCAACAAATGCTATTCCGCCGGTCCTCAAAGGGCGGCATCCAGATTGCGCTTGAGTTCAGCCTTGGGACGGAAGCCCACGATATTGGACATCGGAGCGCCATCTTTGAAGATGATGAGAGTCGGTATGCTCATAATGCCGAACTGCCCGGCCGTTTTGGGGTTCTCGTCTACGTTCAGCTTGGCCATGGCTACCTTACCCTCGTACTCTCCGGCCAACTCCTCCACCACGGGGGCCACCATGCGGCAGGGGCCGCACCAGGGTGCCCAGAAATCCACCAGCACCGGGGTCTTGGCCTTCAGGACTACTTCCTCGAAATTGCCGTCACTGACTTCCACTGGCTTGCTCATGTATCTCCTCCTTTATCATTTGTGCTATGTTCCCATCAACCATATGCTTGGCAATGCCGATGGCGTTCTTGATGGTCTTTGCCTGACTGCGGCCGTGCGCGATGACGACGTTCCCGTTCACGCCCAGCAGGCAGGCGCCGCCATGTTCCCGGTAGTCTATGCGGTTGACCCAGGAGCCCATCCCGAGGTCGCGCAGCAGGTCTCGCCCCCGGAAGTGATAGACGTTGGAGACCACGTTGCCTATCTGCCGTACCGAGCCCAGAAAAGAATCGCTCAAGCCCTCAATGGTCTTGATTACGATATTCCCGGTGAAACCGTCCGTGACCACCACGTCCGCGGCCACCTTCAGTATGTCGCGCCCCTCGATGTTGCCGATGAAATTCAGATACTTTGCTTTCTTCAGCAGGGGATAACTTTCCTGCACCAGCACGTTACCCTTGGTCTCCTCCGAGCCATTGCTGAGCAGGCCCACCCGCGGTGAGCTGATGCCCAGCACGTGCCGCCCGTAAATAGAGCCCATCTCGGCGAACTGCACTAGGTGATCGGGCCGGCAGTCCACATTGGCCCCGGCATCGATGAGCAGCACCGGCGTGGAAGGGGTAATGTCCATCACACAGGCGATGGCCGGACGCTCGATTCCTTTCACCTTTCCCAGGCCGAACAGGGCTGCCCCGAACACCGCCCCGGTGTTTCCCGCCGAGACGAAGGCCGCCGCTTTGCCTTCCTTCACCAGTCCCACCCCCACCACGATTGAGGAGTGGGGCTTGTTGCGGATGGCCCTCATCGGCGGCTCATCAGAGCCTATGGTCTGGCTCGCCTCCACGATGGATATTCCCGGTTTGTTCAGGTGACGGCCAGCCAGCACGTGCAGCACTTTCTTCCGGCCCACCAGCGCCACCTCCACTCCGTACTCCTGCACGGCCTTTACCGCGCCTTTCACGATTTCATGGGGAGCGTAGTCCCCGCCGGCGGCATCGACAGCGATTATCATCTACCTCTTCTTCTCTCAAGCTCTTCTCTGGCCCTGGCCACCAGCGCCGGGTCATGCAGCAGGTCCACTGCGGTCATGGCCAGAGCTTTGGCCGCGTCGAGCAACGCCCTGGTGCCCGCCTCCGATACGGCCCGGGCGGCAAACTGCGGGGAATGGGTGGCCATCCGGAGCGGCGCGATGGCAATCAGGGGATGGATGCTGGGCACGACCTGGCTCACGTTGCCGATGTCGCTGCTGCCCACGCCGACACGGGGGTCTTCCAGCCGCACCCGCCGCCCCACTGCCTGCAGGTTGGCGCGGAAAAGTCGCGCCAGGGTCAGGTTACTGAGCAGCGGGGCATAGCGCACCTCAGCCCATTTATACTGCAGCCTGGCCCCGGTGGCGCTGGCGCCGGCCCTGAAGCAGTTGATTACGCGCTCCTTCAGCTCGTCGAGATAGGCGTCCTCCTCGGCACGGACGATGAAGTGGCCGGCGGCGTGAGCGGGGACGATATTGGCCGCCTCCCCGCCATTTGTAATTATGCCGTGAATCCGGGCGCTACCTTTTATGTGCTGTCTGAGAGCGTTGATTCCGGCATAGGAAAGCAGCAGGGCTTCCAGGGCATTGATGCCGGCTTCCGGCCGGGCGGCGGCGTGCGCCGGCCTGCCGAAGAAGTCCACCTCCAGTGTCTGGCAGGCCAGGAACCTGGTAGTGACCGTGTTCATCCCAGCGGGATGTACCATCATGGCCGCATCCACGTCCTTGAAAGCGCCCTCCCTGACCATCACCACCTTGCCGCCGTACATCTCCTCTCCCGGAGTGCCCATCACCAGCACCGTGCCGCCGCACCTGTCCGCAGCCAGTCTGGCGGCCACGCCGGCGCCCGCGGCAGCGGTAGCGATGATGTTGTGCCCGCAGG
>CAZZAU010000112.1:0-5941 GCA_964652725.1 uncultured Dehalococcoidaceae bacterium
GGTGCTGGTGCTGGTGCTGGTGTCCATCGTTGACGGGGAGGAATTGCTGTTTTCGGAGCACTTCGCCTGCGTGTATGACGGCATCAGCCTGGGGGAGATAACGCCCCGCACCTTCAGCTTCAACAGCCCGCACGGGGCCTGCCCCGCCTGCACCGGACTGGGGGTGAAACTGGAAGTGGACCCAGACCTGGTCATGCCCAACAAAGAGCTCTCCATCGCTCAGGGGGCCATCCGTCCCTGGCAGTTCCAGTCCTGGTACTACTATCAGCTGGAGTCCCTGGCCAGGCGCTACGGTTTCTCCCTGCACACTCCCATAAAAGACCTTACCGGGGAGCAGCTCGATGTGGTGCTGTACGGGGAGGGCGGGGGTTCGCATAAATACCGCAACCGCTTCGGCCATGTCCGGGAGTACTTTGAGGGGTTCGAGGGGGTTATCCCGCGCATGGAGCGACTGCACCGCGACACCGGGTCCGAGCATTCACGGATGGACATCGAGCGCTACATGGTGTCCACGCCATGCCCTGTGTGCCAGGGCAAGCGCTTGAAGTCGGAATCGCTGGCGGTGACCATCGGCGGCAGGAACATAATGGACGTGTGCGCGCTTTCAGTGAACCAGGAGCTGGAATGGACGCGGGAAATCGGTGAGCGCGTGCTCGGCGAGCGTGAGAAGATGATAGCCCGCGAGATCCTGAAAGAAATCCAGGCCCGGCTGGGCTTTCTCAACGACGTGGGCCTGGAGTATCTGACCATTGACCGCCCCTCGGCCACCCTGAGCGGCGGCGAGGCGCAGCGCATCCGCCTGGCCACCCAGATCGGCAGCGGGCTGATGGGGGTGCTCTACATCTGCGATGAGCCCACGGTGGGGCTGCACCCCGCGGACGACGCCCGGCTTATCGGTACGCTCAAGCGGCTGCGTGACCTGGGCAACACCATCGTGGTGGTGGAGCATGACGAGGCCATGATGCGTGCCGCCGACCATATCATCGATATGGGACCGGGGGCGGGGGAGCACGGGGGCTGGATTGTGGCCGCCGGGACACTCACGGAGGTTATGGCCTGTCAGAAATCCATCACCGGCCAGTACCTCGGCGGGGCGCGCAAGATTCCCCTGCCGGAGTCAAGGCGTAACGGCACCGGAGAGGAAATCATGGTAAAGGGGGCCAGGCAGAACAACCTGAAGAACATAGATGTCCGCATTCCGCTGGGCAAGTTGGTCTGCATCACCGGCGTCTCCGGCAGCGGCAAGAGCACCCTGGTCAATGAGATTCTGTACAAGAAACTGGCGCAGATATTCTACCGCGCCAGGGAAAGAGCGGGCGACTGCGACGGGATACTGGGGGTGGAGAACATAGACAAGGTGGTCAACATAGACCAGTCCCCCATCGGGCGTACCCCCCGCAGCAACCCCGCTACCTATACGGGCACCTTCACTCCCATCAGGGAACTGTTCGCTACCGTGCCGGAGGCCCGGATGCGGGGCTATGCGCCGGGCCGGTTCTCCTTCAACGTCAAGGGCGGACGCTGCGAGGCTTGCCGCGGCGAAGGGTATATCCAGATAGAGATGCAGTTCCTGCCCGACGTTACCGTCCCCTGCGAGGTGTGCAAAGGGCAGCGCTACAACCGCGAGGCGCTGGAGATAAGATTCAAGGGCAAGAACATCGCCGAAGTGCTGGATATGACGGTGGAGCAGGCGCTCGACTTCTTCATCCATTTCCCCAAGGTGAAAAACAAGCTGGAGACCATCCGCGATGTGGGGCTGGGATACATACGTCTGGGACAGCCGGCACCCACTCTTTCCGGGGGTGAGGCGCAGCGGGTGAAGCTGTCCACCGAGCTCTCGCGGCGGGCCACCGGCCGGACGCTGTACATCCTGGACGAGCCCACCACCGGCCTTTCCTTCGAAGACGTGGCGGCATTGCTGCGGGTATTGCAACGCCTGGTAACCGCCGGCAATACGGTGGTCGTTATTGAGCACCAGCTTGATGTAATCAAGAACGCCGACCATGTTATTGACCTGGGACCGGCCGCCGGTGACAGGGGCGGCTATGTGGTGGCTACCGGCACTCCTGAGGAGATAGCCCGGGTAAAGGCCTCCGTCACCGGACAGTACCTGGCCCGGGTGCTGCAGCGGGACGCGGAGCCGGCGTTGACGGGCTAGCGCTCTTGCGGAACGCTTCTGCACAAGGTTTACCCCGTTAAGGACCGTATGTCTGACAAAGCCAATCAAACGGGACTGTTCTACGGCCACGTGGTGGTGGCGGTGGCTTTTCTCCTGATGTTCGTTATGTGGGGGGCATACTATAGCTTCGGCATTTTCTTTGCGCCGCTGCTGGAGGAGTTCGGCTGGACGCGGGCCATGACTTCCGGTGCTTTCTCCCTCTCGTTCGTCCTTACCGGGACATTCGGCGTCTTGGCCGGCAAACTTACCGACCGCCTCGGGCCGCGGATGGTGCTGACCGTTACCGGGTTCTTCCTGGGGCTGGGCTATGTCCTGGTCTCCTTCACCAGCGCTCTCTGGCAGCTCTACCTGTTTTACGGCGTCATCGTGGCGCTGGGGATGAGCGCCAGCGTCATCCCGTTGCAGTCTACCGTCGCCCGCTGGTTCGCCAGGCGGCGGGGAATGATGAACGGGATCATCGTTTCCGGCATCGGCGTGGGTATGCTGGTCATCCCGCTGGTGGCCAGCCGGCTGATTGCCGCTTACGGCTGGCGCAATTCCTATATAGCAGTTGGCGTAAGCGCTCTGATACTGATCACGGCGGCCTCCCAGTTCCTGCGGCGGGACCCGGCAGCAAAGGGCCTCTCGCCATACGGCGAAGACGGTGCCACCTCTTCAGCGGAGCTTGTTCAGCCGGGCTTTACCCTGGCTGAGGCACTGCGCAGCCCGCAGTTCTGGCTGCTGTCCGTGGCTACCCTCTGTTTCACCATGGCGGAGGGGACGGTGCTGGTGCACATCGTGCCGCATGCGGTCAGCCTGGATATTCAGACTACCAGCGCTGCTCTTATCATCGCCATCATCGGGGCGGTCAGCATCGGGGGGCGGCTCCTGGCGGGGAGCGCTGCGGACGGAATAGGCAATAAGATGGCCTGGCTCATCTGCCTGGCGCTGATGTCCCTTTCCCTGTTCTGGCTGCTGGCCGCGGACCGGCTGTGGATGCTCTATCTGTTTGCGGCCGTCTTCGGCCTGGGCTACGGCGGCCTGTCCGTGCTCATATCTCCTATGGTGGCGGAGTACTTCGGCCTGAGCTCGCACGGGGTCATCATGGGGGTGGTCATAATGTTCGGTGGCACGGCGGGTATGGCCGTCGGCCCGGTCATCGCCGGCCATATCTTTGATGTCACCGGCAGCTATCAGACCGCCTTCATCATCTATGCCGCGATTAGTGTTATCAGCCTGGTGCTGACCTCTTTCCTGAAGCCCACCCGTCTCATGGCGTCAAATTTACATAATTAGCGGGACCAGGTCATCCCGCCGTCCCGTTCGCGTTTCGGCGGTCAGCTTCAGCTACGGTCTGAAGGCGGAGCTGACCGGTAGCGGGCCGGTTAAAAACACGCAGCCCGTGGCCAGGACGTCCAGAGGGTCAGAGCAGTCATCAGCACGAATACCTTTCTTTTCCCATGTGGCCCGCCTTCCCTTGGTTCTCTTGCGCCACTGCGTATCCTCGAGCCGGAGGTTAGTATCGGGGAACCCCATCCATTTTCGAAGGGGTAAAAATACCCGTCAAAGCTTGCGTAGATACGCTTATTCTGCAAGGCGTCTACCGCGTGTTATAATTGGTGCTATAATTTGTACTGTGATGAGCATGATGAGCACAGAAAGAATCAGGATTATCCTGGCCGAGGACCACCGTCTGATGCGGCAGGGAACGCGCCGCATCCTGGAGCAGTACCCGGATATCGCCGTGGTCGGTGAAGCCGAGGACGGCGAGCAGGCGCTGGAGCGAATCAAAGAGCTGCAACCCGATGTGGCCGTTCTGGACATAAGGCTGCCGAAACTCAACGGCATTGAGGTGCTCCGCCAGATGGGTGCCTGCTGTCCCCGCACCAGGGCGCTGATGCTGACTGCCTATCCGGACGATGACTATATCCTCGCTTCGATGGAAGCCGGCGCCTCCGGGTATCTGCTGAAGACGGCCCAGGAGCAAGACCTCATCGAGTCCATCCGGGTGGTGAATTCCGGGGAGGCGTATCTGCAGCCCGCCATCGCCGCGAAGGTGGCCCGTCTCTGGGCGCACCGTGAGACCGGGACGAGAAAAGGGGGCGAGCAGCTCAGCCCGAGGGAGCTGGAGGTACTGGAACTGGCGGCAAAGGGGCGGCGCAACAGGGCTATTGCGAATGAACTGGCCATCAGTGTGCGCACCGTGGAAGGCCATCTGAACAGCATATTCGATAAGCTGGGCGTTTCCTCCCGCACCGAAGCGGTGCTCTATGCGCTGTCCCGGCGCATGATTGCCCTGGGGGGAGAGGGAAGTGAGGAATGAGCCGGGCGGACACATGAGGGTGAGGCAAGAAGGTCTTCACCCCGGAAGCGCAGACTGGCCGGAAAAAGTACACTTTCTCAACCGGTTCCGCCCCCGGTTCAAAGACCCGCATTTCTGGGCAGTGCAGGGGCTGGTGTTCATCATCGCCATAGCCCATGACGCGGCAGTGACCACTGGCTCTTTGAACTACCTTGGTGTGCTGTATTTCATCCCGGTCAGCATATTTTTTGTGCCGGTGGTGTATGCCGCCCTGAACTTTGGCCTGGCCGGTTCCATCCCCACCGCCATCTGGGCGACGGTGATTACCATTCCCAACTGGGTATTCTGGCAGGAGGGGCTGGAGCGGCTGGGGGTGATATTCCAGATGGCCATCGTGATTGCCGTGGCTTTCCTTGTCGGCCAGCGCGTGGACAGCGAGAGGGCGGCCAGACAGCGGGTGGAGGCCGCCAGCGCAGCACTGCGGGCTTCAGAAATGCGGTACCGCGGTTTGTTCGAGTCCAGCCCGGTGGCCATCCTCCTCCTTGACGGCGGCGGAACCGTGCAGGATGCCAATCCGGCTGCCAGCGCGCTCTTCGGGAAGAGCCTGCCGTCGCTCAGAGGCGCGATGGTGGCGGAACTGGTGGGAAATGAAAATGTCGACAAATTGCTCGGTGCCCGGCCGCAGGAAAAACCGGTGAAAATGGTGATTACCCTCCGCCTCAGGGACGACTCCGAGGTCTATATCGAGCCGCTGCCTACCCGCGTTACCGGCGGCCAGCACCGGCTGACTACCCAGGTCCTGCTGCGGGATGTTACCCAGGAGCGCCAGCGCCAGGCCGGACTGAAAGCTTACGCCGCTTCGGTGGTGCGCGCTCAGGAAGAGGAGAGGCAGCGTATCGCCCGGGAACTGCACGACAAGACCATCCAGAACCTGTCCCTGCTGCACCGTCTGGTTAACCGCACCCGGAGCGGCAGGGAGCCTCTGCCCGGAGAGGTGGATGCGAAAATGCGCGAGGCGGGGAAACTGATAGAAGAGGTGGTCATGGAACTCCGGGACTTCGCCCGCGCGCTGCGGCCCACCATCCTGGATGACCTGGGGATGGCAACCTCGGTCCGCCGCCTGCTGGTAGATTTCAGCGCACGCTCCGGCGTGAGGCACCGGTTCAAAGTGGAGGGCACGGAGAGACGGCTGCCGCCCGCGGTGGAGCTTGACCTGTTTCGCATCGCCCAGGAAGCTATACTGAACGTCGAGCGCCACGCCGGGGCCAGCGAAGTGGCGGTAACCATTACTTTCACCAGGCACCGGGTGACCGTGAGCATAATCGACGACGGCACCGGCTTTATGGTGCCGCCTGTGCTGGGCAGCCTTTCCGGCAGCGGCAAGCTGGGGTTGCTGGGCATCGAGGAGCGGGTGGAGCTGCTGGGAGGCCAGCTGGACATCGAGTCCCGTTCCGGGAGCGGCACCTCGGTTACGGCTTCTA
>CAZZAU010000113.1:0-5782 GCA_964652725.1 uncultured Dehalococcoidaceae bacterium
AAGTCCATTACCGTATCGGCGCCGGCCTCGATGGCCACCCGCAGCTTGCCCAGCTCGATGCTGACATCGGTAAAGTCGGAAGAGGTGCCGATGTTGGCATTGACTTTCGTTTTGAGCCCCTTGCCGATGCCGCAGGGGACAAGCATTTTATGATTGATGTTGGCCGGAATAACAATGGTGCCTCTGGCTACGCCATCACGGACAAACTTTGCATCCAGGCCTTCGGCCGTGGCCACCGTTTTCATCTCGGGGGTTACCGTACCCTGTCTGGCCGCTTCCAACTGTGTCATTTTTGCCTCCAAAAGCAAAAACCAAGGGGCTCCGGCGGTTACTTCCAGACCCTTGGTCTGAGCGACTGCCGCTTCCCTACGCTCGTATTACCGAGTTCAGGTCCACAGGGTTGTCCTTGCGGAGAAGGACTCTCAGCCCGCGGGCACCCCTAGCGGATTTGCCTATTTGGTTCCAAATAAAACTATAGCACGCTACCGGTGAAAATGCAACGCGGCGGACGTCACTGAAACAGGCCGGGTATACCTGCGGGGATCTAGACCGGCCAGCCCAACCATTCGACAAGTCCTATCATCCTGAGACCGATGTACACCATCAGCAGGACGAAAATAAGCCGCAGCTTCCCCGCCGGCAGCCGGTGGGCGGCAACGGCCCCCATCTGTACCATGCCGATGCTGCTGAAGATGAGCAGACCGGCTGAGGCCAGATTGACATAGCCGAGAGAGAAGGCAGGCAAAGCGGGAACGCCCAGCCCGTTAACGATGTAGCCGATGATGCCACCGACGCTGCTGAAAATAATCATCGCCAGTGAAGTGCCCACGGCATTGTGGATGGGAAAACGCAGGGCCAGCAGCATTACGGGCACGGCAATCACCCCACCCCCCAGCCCGAGCAGACCGGCAATCAGTCCCAGCGGGATAGCCCAGGCAAACCATAGCCATGGATTATTCACCGGCGGACGCTCTGACTCGCGGCGCAGCGACAGTATCATACGTAATGCCGCCAGCAGTACCAGCGCGCCGAAGGCAATCCGGAGCACATCTCCCGGAAGACGGGCGGCCAGAGTGGCGCCCCCGTAGGCGAAAGCCATTCCGCACAGGCCCATAATCACCGCCGCCCGCCAGTTGACCGCGCCCTTCACGCTGTGACGCCACGCCCCGCTTGAAGAGGTGAACAGGATGACCAGCAAATTGGTGCCGAAGGCGAGCTTGATGGCGGCATCTGGCGGTATGCTCATATCCAGGAAAACGAAATACTGGACGGGCGCCATTATGAAACCTCCACCCACTCCCAGCAGCCCGCTGGCAAAACCCACCATCACGCCGGTTCCCAGCAAAGTGCCCGCGTGGAATAAAGTCATTTACCCTATCAGAGAAGAACCCGGCTTTACTGCCCCAGTTCCCGCTTTACGGTGTTGATTTTGCTTTGTATGCTGGCTACCTCGTCACGGCGGTCATCTATCTTGATGGTGGTTACCACCCTTTGCGCCCCGGCGGCAAAGGCGGTCTCGTGCATGCGCCGCGCCACCGCCAGCAGGCGGTCAAGGTCGCCCTCGATGGTGGTCCCCATCGATGTAAACTCGTACTTCAGTTCCTTCTCTTTTTGCAGCTCCCGCACAGCCCCGGCCACGTACTTGCTCACCGACGGCGTTGCCGTGCCCAGAGGCATCACGCTAATCTCCAGTAGAGCCATTTCTCACCTCCTTACTAAATTCGAGACGCCTGTCAACTATCCGTTTTGGTCATCAGCCGGCCGTAGTATGATGTGTTGGCGAGGTAGAGGGCAGCCAGAGGGTTATGCCCGAAGACCCGGTCCTTCACCGCCAGCACGGTCATGGGAACACGGCAGTACCTGATGAAAAGCGTATCATGACCGATGCACAACCCCAGCATGATGGCCAGGTCAACCTCCAGCGCATTCAATATCTCCGCCTGGACAATGGGATTGCACATGGACTCGAACCATCCCGGTCCCCGTATCTTCTCATCCTCGGTTATCCCGATGCTCTCCTTGCGGGTGGCTCCCACCTTGCACCGCACCGAGACCACCTCAAACCCCTTGTTCTCCAGGACGTCGGTCAGGATGCGGGCCTCATTAGCCAGTCCGGTGCAGAAGGCAACGCCCAGCTTATTATAGCCGCACTTACGGGAAAACTGGATTAGTTCCTCGACCCGGGGTATTTTGGTTCTTCTCCCTTCGGGCAGATTCTCGTAGCATTCAAATTCCTGCACCGAGGCGAGGCGGGCGAATTTCCTGACCTCCGGTTTATCGTATTCAGCAGTCGCCCTTGATACCACCTCCGGCATCAGCTTCATGGGACAGAATGCGGGCGCCTCATCAACCGGCGGCTCCTCCCCGCTCTTGAGCGGTGGGAAGCAGACCACTTTGGTGCAGCGGGCACATACCGGAGACAGCTTCTTGCTCATCGCACCACTCCCTTTCGCGAACAGTCAATAACCGGACACGTCCTATTTTAGACCCGCCTACACCCAAAAAACAAATGGGGACCGTCTGTTGTCCCCCCGCGGGTTATGCTTTACAATTATTAGCAGGAGGAGAACAAATGTGGCTACAAGCTAGAATGTACCTGTTGATAGCTTTGCTCTTCGGCATACTCTACGGCGTCATCACCGGTGTGGGCGCCTGGATGGGCGCCGGGAGCGGTTATTTTTACCTTATCCTGGCTTTTATTTTCCTGGGCGTGCAATACCTGATAAGCCCGGCCATCGTCGGCTGGACGATGCGGATAAAGTGGGTATCGGAGAAGGAAGCCCCGGAGCTGCACCGGATGGTGGCCGAGATGGCCTCAAGGGCAAACCTGCCCAAGCCCAGGGTGGGCATCTCGCAGCTTAATATCCCCAACGCTTTCGCCTTCGGCCGCACGCAGAAGGACGGCCGGGTCTGCGTCACCCAGGGCCTGCTGAGGCTGCTGAACAAGGATGAGCTCCGGGCGGTCATCGGTCACGAGCTGTCCCACATAAAGCACCGGGATATGGCCATCATCATGTTGATATCGGTTATCCCTCTGGTGATGTACTGGATCGCCTGGACCACCATGTTCCGGGGAATGTTCGGGGGCAACCGGCAGGGCGCCGGGCTGTCCGCGCTGGTGGGGCTGGGGGCCTTCATTCTCTACTTCATCACCAACCTGCTGGTGCTGTACGGCTCAAGGATAAGAGAGTACTATGCGGACGTGGGCAGCGTCCGGATAGGCAATATGCCCCACCACCTGGCCACCGCCCTGTACAAGCTGGTCTATGGCAACGCCCGCATGCAGAACAGCGAGGAGCTGCGCCGCGTACAGGGAGTCAAAGCCTTTTTCGTCAATGACCCGGCCCGGGCCTGGAACGAGATAAGGGAACTCGCCCAGGTGGATACCGATATGAGCGGCACCATTGACCAGAACGAGCTTATGGCCCTGCGCCAGAAGAACGTCAGGCTCAGCGGTTCCCACAAACTCATGGAGATGTTCACCACCCACCCCAATATGCTGAAACGGATAAAACACCTGTCCACGCTGACGTACTGACCAACCCCTTGCCAGGATATTGTTTAGACTGTATAATTGTCGGCGGACGTAAAACCACCCTGTTCCGACAGGATAAAACGCCCCGTAAGCGCCATTCAGTCCCTATGCAGAAGACAGAGGCTCGATGAAGATTGCAATCAGCGGGAAAGGCGGAGTGGGCAAGACCCTGCTGGCTTCCCTCCTTGCTCAGATTTTTGCTTCATCTGGCTACTCCGTTCTCGCCATAGATGCTGACCCGGATGCTAACCTGGCCGCCGCCCTGGGTTTCCCCCACCCCGAACAGATAGTCCCCATCTCGGAGATGAAAGACCTCATCGCCGAGAGGACCGGCACCACGCCAGGACAGATGGGCGCCTACTTCAGGATGAACCCACGGGTGGATGACATGCCGGAGAAATACTGGCAGAGCCTAGACGGCATCAGGCTAATGGTGATGGGCAGGCCCAAAAAGGGGGGCAGCGGCTGCTACTGCCCGGAAAACGCCCTGCTCAAAGCCCTGATGAGCCACCTTCTGCTGGCCCGCAATGAAGTCATCATCATGGATATGGAGGCCGGCATCGAGCACCTGGGGCGGGCCACCGCCAGCGCCGTGGACAGGCTGATAGTGGTGGTGGAGCCGGGACGGCGCAGCCTGGATACGGCCCACACGATTCAGGGACTGGCCAGAGACATCGGGCTGAGCAACATCGCCATGGTGGGCAACAAGGTCAGAGGGCAGTCAGACATCGATTTCCTCACCGCCAGCCTGCCGGGAATGGAGTTTTTGGGCTTTATACCTTACGACCAGATGGTGGTTGATGCAGACCTGGCGCGGCAGCCGCTGCTGGAAGCGAGCCTGCAGGTGGCCGCGGAGGCCAAAAACATCTATCAAAAGCTGGTATCCGCAGCCGAACGTAATCAAGAATAATAACAGGGAGGTCTATGTGCCGTACGACGCAACCAAAATGAAGGACTGGCAGATAGCCGAAGCGGCTGAGGCCAACATGCCGATGCCGGAGGAGTGGCGTGAGCGGCTGGGGCTGGAAAAAGACGAAATCCTGCCTTACGGCAAAATTTCCAAGCTCGATTTCCTGAAAATCATCGACCGTCTGAAAGGCAGGCCGGACGGCAAATACATCGAGGTTACCGCAATCACTCCCACCCCCCTCGGCGAAGGCAAGAGTACCACCACCATCGGCCTCATCGAAGGCCTGGGGAAGAAGGGCTTCAACGTTGGCGGCTGCATCCGCCAGCCCTCCGGCGGCCCCACCATGAACATCAAAGGCACCGCGGCCGGCGGCGGCAATGCACTGCTCATTCCCCTCACCGAATTTTCCATGGGCCTTACCGGCGACATCAACGATATCACCAACGCCCACAACCTGGCTATGGTGGCGCTGACCGCCAGGATGCAGCACGAGCGCAACTATGACGATGAGCAGCTGGCCCGGCTGACCAGGATACGCCGCCTGAACATAGACCCCACCCGGGTGGAGATGGGCTGGGTGATAGACTTCTGCGCCCAGAGCCTGCGCAGCATAATTATCGGCCTGGGCGGCCGCATGGACGGCTACACCATGCAGTCCAGGTTCGGCATCGCCGTCAGCTCGGAGCTGATGGCCATCCTGTCCATCGCCAGTGACCTTGCAGACCTGCGTAAACGGTTCGACCAGATAACCGTGGCTTATGATAAGAAAGGCAATCCAGTCACCGCCGGTGACCTGGAGGTGGCGGGCGCCATGACCGCCTGGATGCGGAACACCATCAATCCCACCTTGTGCTCCACCGTGGAATACCAGCCCCTGATGGTGCACGCCGGGCCCTTCGCCAATATCGCCGTGGGCCAGTCCTCCATCATCGGCGACCGCCTGGGGCTGAAGCTGTTCGATTACCACGTCACCGAGAGCGGCTTCGCCGCGGACATCGGCTTCGAGAAGTTCTGGAACGTCAAGTGCCGCTACAGCGGCCTGAAACCGCACGTCTCCGTGCTCACCACCACCATCCGCGCCCTCAAGGTAGTGCCCGGGATAGATTTGCCCGCCGCCTATACTCAGGAAGACCTCGGCCTGCTGGAGAAAGGCCTGCCCAATATGCTGCACCACATCAATACCATCCGCACCTCCGGCATCAAGCCAGTGGTCTGCATCAACTGCTTCCACACGGACACCAAAGACGAGATTGCCCTGGTGCGCCGCGCCGCCGAGCAGGCGGGAGCGCGCTGCGCCGTGTCCACGCACTGGGCCAGCGGCGGCGATGGCGCCCTGG
>CAZZAU010000114.1:0-5698 GCA_964652725.1 uncultured Dehalococcoidaceae bacterium
TAACGCCCAGGAGGGGTGACCCTACGGAAAGTGCCACAGAAACATACCGCTCTTCTCCGGAAGGGTAAGGGTGAAATGGTGGGGTAAGAGCCCACCGGCGGCCGGGTGACTGGCCGGCCGGGTAAACCCCATCCGGAGCAAGGCCAAATAAGAGGACGCTTCAGGCGCCCGGCCGATGTCCTCGGGTTGGCCGCACGACCCTTTCGGCAACGGGAGGGCTAGATAGATGGCCACCGTCCTTCCAGCAATGGAAGGATACAGAACTCGGCTTACAGGTTTACTTGGCCCCAGCGAAGCACGGCCGCGGCCGTGCTTCGCTTTTTCGTTCCACCGGATGCCATTCCCGGCAGCTATTATTTGTAATACCAGAAAAGAATCATTAATATGGATATAAGGACTCGGAATCGGGGCCGGGAGTAAAAGGGATGCCTAAATCTATGAAGCTGGTACTGGTTGCTCTTGCCGGGATGGCCCTGCTGGCCTTTTCCTTCGGCTCGGGCTACAGTATGGGCCGGGCTCCCGCGGGGGGAGGCGATGGCCTGGGAGTGGTGGAAGAGGCCTGGAACATCATCTTCCGCGACTACGTGGACAGGGACAAGCTGGATGCCGACGAGGTCAGCGGCGGGGCCATCACCGGGATGATCGAGGCGCTGGATGACCCTTATAGCTCCTATCTGAGCGAGGAGACGCAGCAGATGGGCCGGAGCAGCCTGCAGGGCGAGCTAGAGGGCATCGGGGCGCAGGTGGGCATACGTGACGGTCAGATAACCATAATCGCTCCTATAGATGACTCTCCGGCGGCGGAAGCGGGGGTGAGGGCGGGGGATGTCATACTGGAAATAGACGGCCAGTCCACGGCGGAGATGAGTCTGGCCGAGGCCGTGCTCAAAATCAGGGGGCCCAAGGGCACCGCCGTCAGCCTGCTTATCCAGCACCGGGACGCGGCCGCGCCGGTGACCATCGAAATAGTGCGGGACAGGATAGAGCTGGATAGCGTGCGCCTGGAGATGATGGGAGACATCGCCTACATCCAGATAACCCACTTTTCCGTGCGCACCGGCGAGGAGATGGCGCCGGTGGCAGAAAGGGTCATAGAAGAAGGCGCGAGCGGGGTCATCCTGGACCTGCGCAGCAACCCCGGCGGAGTCCTGGACGTGGTGGTTGACGTGGCGTCCTTTTTCCTCCGGGAAGGGGTGGTGGCCCGGGTGGTGGACAACCGCGGGCAGGAGACCGTTTACTCCATTGAGGCCGGGGACACCGTCATCTCCGCACCCGTGGTGGTGCTTACGGACAGCTTCAGCGCCAGCGGCAGCGAGGTACTGGCCGGGGCGCTGCAGGACCATAACCGGGCGGTGGTGGCGGGACAGCAGACCTTCGGCAAGGGCAGCGTGAACGTGCTACACGAGCTTCAGGACGGTTCCGCCATTTTCCTCACCGTAGCGCGCTGGCTCACACCGGACGGGCGGCGCATCGAGGGGGAGGGCATCAGCCCGGACATCGAGCTGGACTTGGAGGGCGAAGAGGCCGTCCAGTGGGCGATTGACTACCTGGAGGCGGAGCAGTAGAGCAATGGCAAGCGGACCGGTACAGGTAAAATTTGACGGCGCGGTGCTGTCCATAGTTCAGGGCGACATCACTAGGCAGACCACCGATGCTATAGTCAATGCGGCCAACTCCAGCCTGATGGGTGGCGGTGGCGTTGACGGAGCCATTCACCGGGCCGGAGGACCGGCCATTCTGGAGGAGTGCAAGCAGATCGTGGCCAGGCAGGGGCGGTTGCCCACCGGCAAGGCGGTCATCACCACCGGCGGTAACCTCAGGGCGAAGCACGTGATTCACACCGTGGGGCCGGTTTGGTACGGCGGAGGGCGGGGAGAGGAGGAACAACTGGCCAGCGCTTACCGGGAGAGCCTGCGGCTGGCGGCGGAACTTCGTCTGGCCAGCGTATCCTTCCCTTCCATAAGCACGGGAGCCTACGGCTACCCGGTGGAGCGGGCGGCAGGGGTGGCGTTACGGACGGTGGCAGGTTTTCTGCGCCAGGGTGACACCTCCATCAGGGAGGTGGTCTTTGTCCTGTTTGACACGCGGACGTTTGAGGCATATTCCGCGGCTCTCGGTGACGTAAGCAAGGGATAGGGGCGCGGTGATGAGCGAACACGGACATCACCATCATATGGGCGTGGGCGGCAAGCTGAAATACGGCATGCTGTTCACCGGCGTAATCCTGGTGGTGGAGCTGGTGGGCGGGTTTCTCTCCGGAAGCCTGGCGCTGCTCAGCGACGCCGGCCACGTTTTCGCCGATGTCATTGCGCTTTCCCTGAGCTGGTACGGGGTGCGCCAGGCGGAGCGCCCGTCCAGTCACGGCATGACCTTCGGCTATCACCGGGTGGGGGTGCTGGTGGCAATGTTCAATGCCTTCAGCATCTTCGCCATAGCCGGGGTTATCTTCTTCGAGGCCTACCGCCGCTGGCAGGAGCCGCCGGAGATAAACAGCCCGCTGATGCTGAGCGCGGCGCTGGTGGGCCTGGGGGTGAACATCTTCATCGCCTTCTGGCTGCGCCGCGAGCAGCGGCTGAACCTGAACGTGCGCAGCGCCTTCTGGCATGTGCTGGGCGATGCGCTGGCTTCCGTCGGTGTCATCATAGGCGCCATCATCATGATGTTTACCGGGCTGTATCTGGTGGACCCCATTGTCAGCGTGCTCATCGGTTTCATCATCGTTCTGGCGGCCTGGCGTATCTTCAGGGAGGGGATGAAAGTGCTGCTGGAGGCCACGCCGCACCAGGTGGATGTGGCCGGTATGATAGAAGGCCTGAGAATGATACACGGCGTGAAGGACGTGCACGATGTCCACGTGTGGAGTATCTCCCCCGAGCTGCACGCTATGAGTTGCCATGTGCTCATAGACGATATGGCGGTGAGCGAGGCGGCGGAGATACGGCGGGAAGTGGAAGACGTGCTGCGGGCGCGGTTCGACATCGAGCACAGCGCCCTGCAGTTCGAGTGCCAGGACTGCGGCTGCAACGACCTGTTCTGTCAGCTGAGGCCGTCCCACATTGAACATCACGACGAACATCAGGACTGAGAAGTCCTCGAAAAGGCACGGCAGCCTGAGTCCCGTTTTGAAATTCGGCGGAGTCAGGGAGTTCACCGGGTTTCCGGCTTTGTTTGCATTTGGTTGTTTTTTTCACTCACTTTTGCTACTTGCCAAACCGGTGGAAATCCTTTATGATGATAGGCCATGAATTGGGTTGACCTCTTCGCCGTCGTCATTCTCATGTTGAGCCTGCTGGGCGGGCTGAAAGACGGAGCGGTGAAGTAGTTCTTCAGCCTCATAGTGCTGGTCATTGCCATCCCGCTGACCGGCATATCTTACGGACTGGCCGCCGGGCTGCTTTCCTTCCTCCCCGGCGGGAACTGGGAGAACTTCGCCGGGTTTTTCATTACCCTGGTCGTCTTCAGCGTGATAGGCCACGCGGTGCTCTTCATCCCCGGGAAGATTGTCCAGGGAATCTGGAGCAAGGGCGTCCTTTACCGGCTGACCGGCGGCGTCCTGAATGTCCTCAACGCCGGCATCGGCCTGGTGGTCTTTACCCTGGTGCTGCTGGCTTACCCCATCTTCGGCTGGCTGGAACGGGCGGTGGCCGGTTCAAGCGTTCTGGCATCCCTGGTGCGGACATTCGACTTTGTGCAGGATATGCTGCCGGCGGTCTTCCAGCGGCTGCCCGTGATGGTCTAATAAGCAAGGAGGGCAGGACTGATGGCGCAGCAGACGTACCCTGTAACACTGAGGGGCGACCTCAGCGCGCCGCCGGCCAGAGGCTGGTGGCTCATCAAGTGGTTCCTGGGCATACCCCATTTCGTTCTCCTCATTTTCCTGTGGATAGCCTTTGTGGTGGTGTGGGTCATCGCCCTTTTCGCTATCCTCTTCAGCGGGAAGTTTCCCAGAGGGCTTTTCGACTTCAATGTGGGGGTGTTGCGCTGGACATGGCGGGTGGGCTTCTACAGCTACCAGGCGCTGGGGACGGACAAATATCCTCCCTTTACGCTGGAGCCGGTGGCCGATTACCCGGCCGACCTTGAGGTGGAGTACCCGGCGGAGCTCTCGCGGGGGCTGGCGGTGACCAAATGGTGGCTGCTGGCTATACCGCATTATATTGTTGTTGCCTTCTTTCAGGGCGGAGGTGATGGCAAAGGACGTGTTCCGGGTCTGGTGAATGTCCTGGCCATCTTTGCGGCGGTGGCTTTGCTCTTCACCGGCAAATACCCCGAGGAGATTTTCAGGCTGGTGATGGGTATGAACCGGTGGTCATACCGCGTCGGCGCGTATGCGGCGCTGATGACGGACTGCTATCCGCCGTTCCGGCTCTGGGACGAGCCACCCGCAGGTTGACAGAGAGGGCAGAAGTAGGTGCCACGGCCGCGCACGGCGATGCGCCGGATGGGACTGCCGCAGGAGGGGCAGGTGTGGTGAAGGCCGTGGGCCACCTTGAACTCGAAATGGGCGGCCCCGGTTTCTCCTCCCGGCCGGTAATAGTTGACGATGCTGGCCCCTTTGCCGGCGATGCCGGCGCGCAGTGTCTGCTGGATGGCCCGGTGCAGCCGTGCTATCTCGTCCCCGGTCAGGCTGCCTCCGGTGCGCAGGGGATGAATCCCGGCGGCATAGAGGGCTTCGTCGGCGTACATATTGCCGATGCCGGCGATAACCGTCTGGTCACAGAGGAGCGCCTTAATGGGGGCCTTCCTGCCGCGCAGCCGCTCCGCCAGCACCCGGGGCATGAAAGCCGTGTCCAGGGGCTCGGGGCCGAGCCTGTTCGTTGCCTCGGCGCCGTCTCTTACCAGCCATATCCGGCCGAACTTGCGGGGGTCGCGGAAGAAAATGCTGTCGCCGCTATCAAGAGAGAGGATGGCGCGGGTGTACTGCGGCGGCTCGGATGAATCCGGCGCCAGCAGCAGCGAACCGCTCATCTTCAGATGGAGCACCAGAAGGTCGCCGCTGTCCAGGTGGAAGAGAAGGTACTTGCCCCTGCGGGAGAGGGCGGTTATCTTCCGGCCGGGGAGGCGGCGGCTTACTTCCTCGGCGGATGGTTTCCTGACCATCCGTTCCCAGAGGATGGTGATACGGCGGAAGGTGCGGCCGAGCAGGTGAGGGGTCAGTTCGTTTTTGATGGTCTCGATTTCGGGGAGCTCGGGCATATTACTCCATCTCACCCCAGTTGCGGCCGGTCTTGGTGTCCACCTTCAGGGGAACGCTTAGCACCAGCGCGGTGGACATCACCTCCGGAACCAGCCCGCACATCGTCTGGAGTTCCTCATCCGGGACCTCGAAGATGAGCTCGTCGTGCACCTGAAGGAGCATCTTGCTCTTCAGCTCTAGGCGTTCCATCTCCTGCTGGAGACGGACCATCGCCACCTTGATTATGTCCGCGGACGTGCCCTGCACCGGCATATTGATGGCCATGCGCTCGGCGGCCTCACGCACCTGCCGGTTGGCGGAGTTGATTTCAGGGATGAAGCGCCTTCTTCCCAGCACCGTCTGGACATATCCGGTGCTGCGGGCCTGCTGCTTGGTGGTCTCCAGGTACTGCTTTACGCCGGGGTAGCGCTCGAAGTAGGCAGTGATGAACTTGCCCGCTTCCTCCCGGGAGAGCTCCGTGGCTTGCTCCAGCCCGTACTCGCTCATCCCGTAGATGACGCC
>CAZZAU010000115.1:0-5697 GCA_964652725.1 uncultured Dehalococcoidaceae bacterium
GCTCACCGAGTACACCGGATAGCCGGGGTCAGGTACCAGTGAAATATCGCCGCGGTCCAGAAAACAGAAAGCGATGTGCGCTATGCCCTCCTTGGAGCCGATGAGCGGCAGCACTTCCCTGTCCGGGTCGAAGGCCAGCCCGAAGCGTCTTTCGTACCAGCCGGCAACGGCCCTGCGCAGCTCCGGCAAGCTGTCCGATTCCGGATAGCGGTGGTTGGCCGGTTGTCTGGCCTCCTGGCACAGGCGCTCGATGATATGAGGTGGGGTGGGAATGTCCGGGTCGCCTATGGCAAAGCTGATTACCTCCTCGCCTCTGGCCTTTTTTTCAGCGATTTTGCGGCTGATCTCCACGAACAGATAAGGGGGCAGGTTCTCTATTCGCCTGGACAGTTTCATCTGTTATCTCTCCTCAGTCCGGCCATTCGCCGGTGAATACCACTTCCGCCGGGCCGCGCATCAGCACCTCTCCCCGGCCATCCCACTCCACCTCCAGCTCGCCGCCCGGCAGCCTGACGTTGATTCTGTTTTCCACGAAACCGTGAAGTTGCGCCGCCACGGCCACGGCGCACGCTCCGCTGCCACAAGCCATGGTTTCGCCCACACCTCGCTCCCAGACCCGCACTTCTACTTCCTGCCGGTTGAGCACCCGGACAACCTCAAAATTGGTGCGCCGCGGGAAAATATCCAGATGCTCCACCCGGGGCCCTATTTCACCCAGGGAAAACCCGGACACGGGCAGTTCCTGGAAGAATACCGCGTGCGGGTTCCCCATCGAGACCAGGTCCAGGCGCATTTCCCTTTCCCCGATACGGACAGGGGCGGACATCATGTGTTTTATGTAAACTATACCTTCCCTGCCCTGCTCGATGTCCACCGGGACTTCTCCGGCGCCGAAGGCCGGTTTGCCCATACCCACCTGGATACCGGTCAGCTGGCCTCCCCGGGTGAAAAGCCCGAGTCTTCTTATACCGGCTACCGTTTCCACCGACATCCGGTCAGGATGACCCGGCGTCCCTTTCTCGAAAACGTATCTGGCCACGCACCTGATACCGTTGCCGCAGGCTTCCGCCTCGGAGCCATCGGGATTGAACTCGCGCATACGGACGTCAGCCTTGCCGGAAGGCATCACCAGGATAAGGCCATCCGCGCCGACGCCGAAATGCCGGTCACACAGCTTTATGGCGGTGGCAGACCAGTCCCGCTCTTCATCTGCGGTCTCTATCACGACGAAGTCGTTTCCCGCCCCCTGTAGCTTGGCGAACTTCATCCTTCCAGCTCCTGTTCCATCAGTTATGCCTGGCCGGAGGCGCGGGAGCCGCCGCTGCCTTGCCCTCCAGAAACTCCGCCACCAGAGATTCAATCTGCGGTTCCGGGTTCCCGGTAACATCAAACCAGTGGATTCGGCTGTCGTTAAGTTTGAACCAGGCGTACTGGTGCCGCACGAAGCGGTGCGTTTCGAATTTTACCTGCTGCACGGCAGACGGCAGGCCTATTTCACATTTCAGGAACGCCCCTATCTGCTTGTACCCGATGCCGGACATAGCCGGCAGACTAAAATCATAGCCCATTCTGACCAGTTTTTCCACCTCGGCCACCAGCCCCCTGTTCACCATATCGTCCACGCGTTTATCAATGCGCCGGTAAAGCTCTTCCCTGTCGGCGGTGAGCCCGATAATCAAAACGGCGAAAGGCGGCGCCTTTCTTGTCTGCACACGGGTGGAACTGCCCACCCTCCGGTGCACTTCCAGTGCCCTTATCACCCGGCGCACATTCCGGGAATCAATGCGCCGCGCCGCCGCAGGGTCTACCCGGGCTAGCTCGCGGTGCAGGCTCTCTCCTGCGCCACCGGCGGCCCTGCGCTCCAGTTCCTGCCTGAATCCGGGGTCAGGCGCCACCTGCGGAATTTGCCAGCCTTCCAGCACCGCCCAGACATATAGTCCACTGCCTCCCACCAGAAACGGAAGTCTGCCGCGGCTGTGAATGCTTTCTATCGTTCGGCAGGCCAGGACCTGGTACTGCGCCAGGCTGAATGCCTCGTCAGGGTTGATGATATCAATGAGGTGATGCGGCACCAGCGCCCGCTCCGCCGGAGACGGTTTGGCCGTGCCGATGTCCATATGCCGGTAGACCTGACGGCTATCCGCGCCGACTATTTCTCCGCCCAGTTCCTGCGCCAGTTTCAGTGCCAGCCGGCTCTTGCCGATGCCCGTCGGGCCGACTATCGCTACCAGTTGGTTCATTTCCTGTTCTTGATTATGGAGGTCTGGTTCACGATACTCAGAAACTCGTTGGCCTTCAGGCTGGCGCCTCCCACCAGCGCGCCGTCTATCTCCGCCTGCTGTATGAACTCGACGGCGTTGGCCGAGGTAACGCTGCCGCCATAGAGGATGCGTATCTCTCCGACTTTCTTTTCGCTATATGCCGCGGCGATATTCCGCCGGATAAAGGCGATGGTCTCGTTGGCCTGGGTACCCGTGGCAGCCCTGCCGGTGCCGATGGCCCATACCGGCTCGTAGGCGAGCACTGTATCCTGCAGGTCCTCTACGCCGGCCAGCGCCTCATCAAGCTGCCTGGAAACCACCTGCTCCGTCCTGCCGTCCTCTCTTTCTTCCAGCCGCTCCCCGATGCACAGGATGGGCGTCAGCCCGGTATTCAGCGCCGCGCTTACCTTCTTGTTGATGATTTCACCGCTTTCGTTGAAATACTGTCGCCGCTCCGAATGACCGATGATGACCAGCTGGCACAGGCCCTTCAGCATCAGGGGTGAGATTTCGCCGGTGTAGGCCCCCTTCTCGGCAAAGTACATGTTCTGCGCGCCCAGCCGGACGGAACTGCCCTTTATGATTTCGCCGACCGGCATCAAAGAGACAAAGGGCGGGCAGACCACCTTTTCCACGTTGTTGACCTTCTCCAGCTCGTCCCGCATAGCCCTGACCAGCGCTACGGCCTCATCTACCGTGGTGTTCATCTTCCAGTTGCCGGCGATCATCGGTACGCGCATTACGCTCTCTCCTGTCCTCGTTACTGTGCCATTATCTTATTTCTTGTCCGCCAGGGCCTCCACTCCGGGCAGTTTTTCCCCGCTCAGGAACTCTAGTGACGCCCCGCCGCCGGTGGAGACGAAGGTCATCCTGTCCGCCAGGCCCATTTCAATTACCGCTTCCGCGGTGGAGCCACCCCCTATGACTGTTCTGGCGTCGAGGTCGGCCAGCAGCCTGGCCAGTTCCTGCGTTCCCCTGGCGAACGCGGGCACCTCGAAAATGCCCACCGGGCCGTTCCAGAACACCGTCCGGCATTTCTTGAGCTCCACGCTGAAGCTGTCAATGGTGCGCGGGCCCATATCCACAATCTTCCGGTCAGGGGGCACCTTGTCCACGGGCACCACCTCGGTGTCTGCCTCCGGGCTTACTTCCGCCGCTACCACCACATCCACGGGCAGCAGCAGATTGACGTCCTCCTTTCGGGCCTTTTCCATCAGCCTGCCCGCCGTATCCAGCATGTCTGGCTCGATAAGCGACTGTCCCACCTCGTACGAAGTCGCTTTAAGGAAGGTAGCCGCCATGCCACCGCCCACCAGAATGTAGTCCACCTTCCCCATTATGTTTTCCAGCATGGCCACTTTGTCGCTTATCTTGGCCCCGCCTAGCAGGGCGGCGAAGGGAGGGGCGGGGTCCTCCAGGATGCTCCCCAGGTTGTCCACCTCTTTCTCCATCAGGAAACCGGCCACCGCAGGCAGATACCTGGCGACCCCGGTTATCGAGGCATGCGCCCGGTGTGCCGCACCAAACGCGTCGTCGACGTAAACGTCGCCGAGGTGCGCCAGGGCACGGGCGAAAGCATCGTCGCCCGCCTCTTCCTCGGCGTGAAAGCGCAGGTTTTCCAGGAGCAGAACATCGCCGGACTTCATATCTTTTACCATTCCCTCCACCTCCGTGCCCACGCAGTCCGGAGCCATGGCCACCGGTTTATCCAGAAGCTGAGACAGGTGCCTGGCCACCCCTTCTAGTCGCAGCCCTTCGACAGCCTTCCGTTTTGGACGTCCCAGATGCGACATTAGAATCACCCTGGCGCCTTGCTCCAGCAGGTACTTTATGGTGGGCAAAGAGGCGCGTATGCGGTGGTCGTCCGTTATCTCCCCCGTCTTCTGGTCCATCGGCACATTGAAGTCCACTCGCACCAGGATTTTTTTGTCCTTCACCGGGATATCCTTTACTGTCAGCTTGCTCTTCATTTCAACCTCGCGGCCGTTGATTACGGCACCACGTATTCATAATACCAAAAGGTGCAGGTTGTCACCAGTACAGCGTTGGTCCGGATTGGAGGACGGTGTACACTACGGATGGTACCCCGGCAGGTATGTCGGCCTCCGGTCCGGAAACGCGTATCACGGCTGCCCCGCCTCGAACCGCGGGACCACTGGCTCAGCCCCGCACTCGGCTCATTATCCCGTTTCTGGCTTTCGGGGTATCGTTCCCATACTAGCAACGTGAATGAGCCATTGTCAACACAGCCCCACCTCTTCCAAAGCTGTCGCGCTGCATTAACCTCCGGTCCCCGGTTTGATTCTGCAAGCGGTGTAGGTTATAATAATCAGCAATTGACCCGGAGGTGCCTGGTGAAGGCCATAATGCTCGCGGCCGGTGAGGGGACCCGGTGCTATCCCTTTACTCGTCTTGCTCCCAAACTGTTCCAGCAGATCGGCGGCATCCCGTTGCTAGAATATATGCTTTCCTGGTTCGGCGGTACGCCCGAGGTGGAGAAGCTGTACATCGCCGTCAGAAACGATGCCCTGATTGGCACCCTCAAGAACTACCTGCGTACCCGGAATGCCTGCCTGGATGAAATCCTGGCGCTGTTCCGTATGCTGGGTTATAGCGTTGAGTATACCAACCGGGACTTCAACATCGAGGTGATTCAAGCCAATGGCTGGGGCACGGGGGGCGACCTGCGCACGGTCATCGACGCCATGCTCACTGACGGCGACCCGGGGGAAGATTTCCTGCTTAGCTACGCCGATTACGTGATAACCAGGACGCTGCCGGATGGAAAGGCCTCAGTGCAGCTTGACCTTTCTGACATTATCCGGTACCACCGGGATGCCAGAAATGCGCAGGGCACGGTGATGACGGTGGCCGTGGTGCCGGTGGAAAAGGAGGAGGCCACCCGGTTCGGCGTTGCCAGGATGGAGCAGAACGGCGACCACCGACTGATCCGGGGATTTATGGAGAAACCCGGCATCGGGGAAATCCAGGAAGATAGACCGGCGGTAAGTGCCGGGGTGTGCCTGATAAATAGCAGTTACCTCCTCTCCCATCTGGAGGAATATCTTCCCCGCAGGCCCAACACCAGCCTGGAACGAAACGTGATGGAGAAGCTGGCCGCAGCGGAGAAGCCCGGGCTGGCTGCCTACCTGCTCCATCTGGATGAATGGTATGATGTAGGTACACTGGAACAGCTAGTCAACGTAAATATCAGGGTCGTCTCCCGGAGAGGAGGAGGAAAATAGCTAAAGTTCTCGTCACTGGCGGTGCAGGATTCATCGGTTCCTCTTTGGCGGAGGAACTGGCAAAGAAGGGGTACCAGGTGGTTATCCTGGATGACCTCTCTACCGGTAAGCCGGAAAATATCGAGAAGCTCCTCGAGAACAAAGCCGTTCGCTTCGTGCAGGGCAGCATCACTGACCTGGCGCTGCTGCAG
>CAZZAU010000116.1:0-5553 GCA_964652725.1 uncultured Dehalococcoidaceae bacterium
AGGATATTTACCCCGGCCTGCGTGGCCAGTGACTGGCTGGCGGCCACCATATCCCCGGTGCTCATGGCCAGCGCCCGGCGCGAAGGAAAAGAGCAGGACATCTCGACGCCTCCTTTGCGGATAATAAAAACAGCCCCATTATAGCACCGGCATCGCCACCTTGCCTACGCGCCCCCTCTGATAACGCAGGCGCTCCTTATCAATCATATCCGGGGAAACATCGAGGTAAATGAAAACCAGGAGGAACATAGCCGGAGAGAACCGTACTTAATTGCTATTGACCCCGGATGCCGTATAGGGTAGCATTGATGGAGGGAAGCGGGGCGGCGGAGGCAAGGTCAGATAATTCAAACCTTTCAGGAGCGGGCCAATGATCAATGTCACGCAGCGAGCGGGTAAAGAACTGCGGAAGATACTGGATTCCCACGTGGACAACTGGTACGCCCGCCTGCGATTGGTATCGCGGGGGAAGGGACGCATCGGCCTGGGCATCGATATCAAGATGCCCGACGACGAGGTGGTGGAGTGCGAGGGCACCGATGTGCTGGTGGTGGCCAAGGAGTTGGCGACCAATCTTGACGGGGTCACTATTGACATAGAAGAAGACGGCGGCAGTCCGCAGTTCGTCCTCCTCGAAAAAGGCGCATAGCTTCACACCCTTCTGCCCCCACCCTGTCCCCGACTCAGAACTCCAACCGGGCGAGTCCTGCTGTTCCTCATCCGGACGCATCTGTCTGCTTGCCCGGTCGTCCCCACTTTGCGAAACTCTCGCCGCGGTCATCGTCTGCTTCCTCTCTGCACGCGGAAGATTAACCGCCTAATACTTTCGGATTTCCCCCGTACTTCTAATGGTGCCCCGCCGCTTCCGGGCCGCCGCAGGTCAGAATAATCCCTTCATCGGCACGTAATTACTCTAACGGCTGATGCGCACCGGGCCCGCCGGGTTTACTATGAAACAGGGTTGTCTGAAACCGGTGCGTCGCGGGTGTAACCGAACGCGGAGGTGGCTATGATCGAGGTGAGCGAGCTTGCCGCCCGGGTCCTGCTGGAGAGCTTGCAGGCCAGCGGCATCGACAGGGACAGAGGATTGCGCCTGGAGCAGGAAGACGGCCAGTTCGTCCTGAGGGTTGACAGGCCCGAGGAAGATGACCTGGTAGTCTGTCATGACGAGGCGGTGGTGCTGATCGTCGACCGTCAGCTGGAAAGCGAAATCGGCAGCGCCCTCATCGACGTCGAAGAAGGAGCCGGAGGCGCAGGCCTGACCATACGGGGCACCTGGCGAAACTAGCATTGGGCCCGGCAACGCAGGCAACCGGAACCTGAGGCCCGGCACGGGCTGGAGAAGGAGGTACAAACATGAACCCGATAATCATCGGAATCCTGGTTATAGCAGTCGCGGTACTGCTGTATATGTCGGTGAAGATCATCCCCGAGTACCAGCGTGGAGTTATCCTTCGCCTGGGACGTCTGGTAGAAGGCAAAGGCCCCGGCCTCTTCCTCATCATTCCCTTTGTCGACAGGATGGTCAAGGTGGACCTGCGTATCATCACCATGGACGTCCCCTCGCAGGACGTGATTACGAAGGACAACGTTACCGTCCGGGTGAACGCGGTGGTTTATTTCCGGGTGGTTAACCCGGATGCGGCCGTGGTGAACATTACCGACCATATTCAGGGTACCTGGCAAATATCCCAGACCACCCTGCGCAATGTCATCGGGCA
The DNA here is from genome assembly GCA_964652725.1 of uncultured Dehalococcoidaceae bacterium. Lineage (GTDB taxonomy): Bacteria > Chloroflexota > Dehalococcoidia > Dehalococcoidales > RBG-16-60-22 > CAZZAU01. Next base: position 1,722 of record CAZZAU010000116.1, read on the forward strand.
GTCAGACCTGGACGAGCTTCTCTCAGAGAGGGACAAGCTCAACAGCAATATCCAGACAATCGTGGATGAGCAGACGGATGCCTGGGGCGTGAAGGTGAGGACGGTGGAAATCAAGGATGTGGAACTGGAGGAGCGGATGCGGCGTACAATGGCCGCCCAAGCCGAGGCCGAGCGCGAAAGACGGGCCAAGGTCATCCACGCCAGAGGCGAAAAAGAGGCCGCCAAGGAGCTCTCCGAGGCAGGCCAGATCATGACCTCCAACCCCGCCACCCTGCAGCTCCGCTACATGCAGACCCTGACCAACATCGCCGCGGAGAGAAACAGTACCCTCATCTTCCCGCTGCCGGTGGACCTGATTACGGCCTTTATGGAGAACCGGAAGGAGCCGAAGAAGAAATGAGGCGGCAATGCGGACACCAGTGCCGTTTCGCAAGGTGCACCCGGGGGCCAGTTAGCCGGCGGATAGGGATGGCGCATATAGTACAGATGATGTAAATTATTGAAGGCTGCCGGAAACAAGGTGGCCTTCATAACTGCAGCCTCCGGGCTGGAAAGGTTGGTCGGATGTTCGAGAAAATACTGGTCTGTCTTGATGGCTCCAAGCTCGCCGAGCAGGTGGTTCCCTACGCGGCGGAACAGGCCGCCCGATTCGGCAGCAAGGTTTTCCTGGTGCGGGTGGTCACTGGCACCATTGCCGTGCCCCCCGATGGCAGCGGCGCCCCGGCATACACCGCGGAGATGGTTGACCAGCAGATAAAGCTGGAGGGGGAAGAAAGCCGGAGTTACCTAGAGCAGATAGCGCAATCGCTCCGGGAAAAGGGGCTAAACCCGGAGGTGACGGTGCTGCGGCGCCTGCCGGTAGGCGAAGCCATAGTAGATTATGCCCGGGAAAACGGCATAGACCTTATCGCACTTGCCACTCACGGCCACAGCGGTCTGGGCCGTTTGCTGATGGGTAGCGTGGCTGACCATGTGCTGAAGCATTCCGGCCTGCCCATGCTGGTGATGAGGCCCAGGAAAGAGGGACGGTAACCTTCGCACCAATGACAGAAGAAAGCAAAGCCACGCAGGCAGCCCGAAGACGCTACAACAGAATCGCGCCTGTCTACGACCTGTTGGAAGGGCTGATGGAGCGCTCCCGCTACGGCGGCTGGCGGCAGCTACTGTGGGGTAAAGTGGAAGGTCGGCGCATCCTGGAAGTCGGTGCGGGTACCGGGAAGAATTTCCCTTACTATCCTCCGGACGGGGAAATAACAGCCATCGACTTTAGCGAGCGGATGCTGGCACGGGCACGGCAAAAGGCGGAGAAGGAAAAGGTCAGGGTGCGGCTGCTGCAGATGGACGTGCAACAGCTTGAGTTTGCAGATAACACCTTTGATAGCGTGGTCGCCTCATTCGTCTTCTGTTCCGTCCCGGACCCGCTGCGCGGGCTGGCGGAAGTGAAGCGGGTATGCCGGGAGGGGGGCAAAGTGGTGCTGCTGGAGCACGTGCTGAGCGCGAACCGGGTGCTAGCCCGGCTTATGGACCTGTTCAATCCGGTCGTGGTCAGGATTATGGGGCCGAACATAAACCGGAAGACGGTGGAAATCGTAGGCGCCGTCGGCCTGCGGGTGGAGAAGGTCACCGACCTCGCCGCCGGCGTCTTCAAGCTCATCGAGGCAAAGAAGCTGCCACCGGCATAGCAACAGAGGTGCCGTGATGAACGCCAATCAGCAGAGCCAGGGCAGGAAAGCAGGAAAAGACCATCACGCCGGAGGACGGGAGACGGGCGGGGAGCACCGGCAGGCCCAGGAACACGGCGGCCACCAGAACCACGCGGCCCATCACGCCCGTATGGTAGCCGACTTCCGGCGCCGTTTCTGGATATCGCTGGCCGTCACCGTGCCGGTCCTTATCCTCTCGCCCCTGATCCAGGAACTGCTGGGCATCAGGGAAACGCTCGCCTTCCCCGGCGATGCTTATGTCCTGTGGGCGCTCTCCTCGGTCATATTCTTCTACGGCGGCTACCCCTTTCTCACCGGCATCGTCAGCGAGCTGAAGTCAAAAAACCCGGGCATGATGACGCTCATCGCCCTGGCCATCGCCGTAGCCTATATATACAGCAGTGCGGTGGTCTTCGGGCTGACGGGCAAGGTCTTTTTCTGGGAGCTGGCCACCCTTATCGACGTTATGCTGCTGGGACACTGGCTGGAGATGAAGTCCATAATGGGCGCCTCCTCGGTGCTGGAGGAGCTGGCAAGACTGATGCCATCGGAGGCCCACAAGGTGATGCCAGACGGCAGCGTGCAGGACGTGCCCCTCGACCAGGTGGCGGCAGGTGACAGACTGGTGGTCAGGCCCGGCGAGAAGATACCGGCCGACGGGCGGGTGGTGGAAGGGGAGACCTCAGTCAACGAAGCTATGCTGACCGGAGAATCGAACCCGGTGCCCAAGCCGACCGGCGCCACGGTGATAGGGGGGTCCGTCAACGCCGAGGGCTCCGTAACCGTGGAAGTGCAGAAGACGGGGGACGAGTCATATCTTTCCCAGATAACAAACCTGGTCCGCCAGGCGCAGCAGAGCAAATCCCGCAGCCAGAACCTGGCAGACCGGGCCGCCTTCTGGCTGACGGTAATCGCCATCAGCGCGGGCACCATCACCATTGTGCTCTGGCTTACCGTGTTCGACCAGGAGTTTGTCTTCTCGCTGGAACGAATGGTGACGGTGATGGTCATCACCTGCCCGCACGCGCTGGGGCTGGCGGTGCCCCTGGTGGTGGCCGTCTCCACCACGTTGTCCGCCCGGAACGGGCTGCTCATCAGAAACCGCAACAACTTCGAGCGTGCCCGCAAAATCCAGGCCATCCTGTTCGACAAGACGGGCACCCTGACCAGAGGTGAGTTCGGAGTGACGGACGTGGTGGTCCTGGACGGGAAGCTGCAGGAAGAAGAGGCGCTGCAATACGCCGCTTCCGTTGAGACCCGCTCCGAGCACCCAATCGCCAGAGGTATCGCCTCTGCCGCGAAGAGCACCTTTCCCGTGGAGGGTTTCAAGGCCATTCCTGGCAAAGGGGCCCGGGGAAAGGCCAACGGCCGGGACGTGAAAGTGGTAAGTCCGGGATATCTTCAGGAAAACGGCATCGAGGTAACCGGCGAAAAAATCGCTGCTATTACGGCCCAGGGCAAGACGGTGGTCTATGTGCTTATAGATGACAAGCCGGCCGGAGCCGTGGCCCTGGCCGACATCATCCGCCCCGAGTCAAAGGAGGCCATCAGAAGGCTCAAGGAGATGGGCATCCGGTGCATGATGCTCACCGGCGACAACAGGCAGGTGGCCGAGTGGGTGGCGCGGGAGGTAGGGCTGGACGAGTACTTCGCCGGGGTGCTCCCGGACGAGAAAGCGGAGAAGGTCAAGGAGGTGCAGTCCCGCGGCCTCATCGTGGCCATGACCGGCGACGGCGTAAATGACGCTCCCGCGCTCGCCCAGGCGGACGTGGGCATCGCCATCGGAGCCGGCACGGACGTGGCCGCGGAGACCGCGGACATCATCCTGGTGAGAAGCAATCCGCTGGACGCGGTGGCCATCATCGGCCTGGCCCGCGCCACCTACAGAAAGATGCTGCAGAATCTGGGCTGGGCCACGGGATACAACGTCTTCGCCATCCCTCTGGCCGCCGGGGCGCTGTACAGCTTCGGTATTCTGCTGAGTCCTGCGCTGGGCGCCGGCCTGATGTCTTTGAGCACCATCATCGTGGCCATTAACGCCAGATTTCTGCGCATAGAGAAATAGGCGCCCGTGGCAGGGCAGAGGACAAAGAGAGAACAGCCGGCTTGCCGTCAGCCTGCGCCGTACC
>CAZZAU010000117.1:0-1358 GCA_964652725.1 uncultured Dehalococcoidaceae bacterium
TCGTCGGGCTCATAACCCGAAGGTCGTTGGTTCGAATCCAACCCCCGCTACCAATCGATTAGAACTAAAATCCCCCGAATCCGCAAAAGGTTTCGAGGGATCTCTCACTCAGCCGATGGAGAAATGACTCGTATAGCAGATGCCCTGATTTCCAATAATTATTACTTCTTTATCGGGCAGTGAAATATTTTAGGTATAGTACCTCACACATTCCGATAAATCACCACACCAATCAATGCAGTTATAATTATACCGACAATAGTAAGGTAATCCAACAAAGGTCTTTGCACCCCGACCCATTGCAGAAAAGCATGCACGGCAATGATAGCAAGAGCTACAAGCCCTGCAATGATACCACCTTTGGCAGAATTACTCATAAGCGAATTATAGGAGGCGGGAAGGGGCAAGTCAACCCCAACCGAGAAGAATGGCTCAGCTATAGTGGCTGGGCGTTTTTCTGCCGTTTTGAACGGGTAATATGCTACAATTAAGGCACAGAATGGAGGCAAAGCTATGAAAAATGTTAGATTGCCTGTTGTTACGGCCGGAGAGGGCGAACGCGCGTCCTGCTAGATGACGAAGGACGGCACTGCATTGCTTATGCCCGGTGACAGAACTCCTGCGCTTAAGCCCATCAAATTGTACAAGCATCTCGCCACAAAAAATGGGCGGCTTGAAGCCGGCGCCTTTCTCATCGAAGGCGCCAGGGCAATCAGACAGATAGCCGCCAGCAAACCGGATGAAATAATCGAAATTCTTTCAACGGAGGAACTGCCCCCCTTTTACCGCAGATACCCCGGCCGCCTTATCACCGAAGGCCAGTTGCGCTCGGTCTGCTCCTTAAAGACGCCCCAGGGAATCGTCGCTGTCGTTCGTCTGCCTCCGGATATCTACTCCGACCGGCTGCCGGAAAACGCCGGTGACAAAATCCTGCTGCTCGAAGACGTGCAGGACCCGGGAAACGCGGGTACTCTCATCCGCACCGCCGTGGCCTTCGGTTTTTCCGGGGTTATCCTGACCGAAAAGTGTGCCGACCCCTTATCGCCAAAATGTGTTCAGGCAACTGCCGGCACGGTTTTATCTCTGTGGGCCAGAAGAACCCCCCGGTACCTGGAGCTTGCAAAGGCCTTGAAACACAGGGGATACCCGCTCGTAGCTACGGACCTCCGCGGCAGCGAAGATACTTCGATTCTTCAACGCGGGAACAGGCTGCTGCTGGCGCTGGGCAACGAGGCATCCGGCCTCTCCGATGCTTTGCTGAACACAGTCGATTACAGATTAAGAGTACCCACCGGGCCGGGCACAACGGAATCCCTGAATGTAGCGGTTTGCGGCGCCATCTGCATGTATCTGAGCTA
>CAZZAU010000117.1:1368-5453 GCA_964652725.1 uncultured Dehalococcoidaceae bacterium
GTAGCTCCCTCTGTCCCGGATAACCGCTCCCCTTCCTGGCCTCACTCTATCCGCGCGGCCTGCCGGAGGCACCCGTGACAAACGCCCGCTGGCATTTCAGACGCGAGTCGCCTATAATGCAATTATAGGAACGTGATAAATGCTGGTTGTCGCCTGCATAAAGCAAGTCCCGGATACAACCCAGGTTGAAGTTGACCCGGTAACCGGCGCCCTAAAGCGAGAAGGGGTGCCTTTTATCATGAACCCGTTTGACGTCCACGCCCTGGAAGAAAGCCTCCGCCTCAAGGATAGATACGGGTTCAGGGTCGCGGTCATATCCATGGGCCCTCCCAACACGGAAATCACGCTGCGCAAAGCCCTGGCTCTGGGAGCCGATGAAGCCGTGCTCCTGAGCGACCGCGCCTTCGGCGGCGCAGATACCCTGGCAACCAGCCTGGTGCTTTCCGAAGCGATAAAAAGATTGCGGCAGAGAGAAGAGGTGGCGGCAGTGGTCTGCGGGCGACAGACCATTGACGGCGATACCGCTCAAGTCGGGCCGGGTATCGCCACCCGTCTCGGGCTGTCACAGCTCACGCTGGTCGACCGCATTGAGTTCATCGACGTTGGTGCGCGCAAAGTGAGGGCCAGGCGGAAAACGGGCGCCCGGCGGGAAATCGTTGAAGCGCCTTTGCCCGCGCTGCTCGCCGTGGTAAGGGAAATCAATCAGCCGCGGTATCCCGCGGTGCCCCGGCGGCTGCTGGCGGAGAAGACCCCGGTGACGCTGTGGGATAACAGGGAAATGAAGCTGGACGAGAATATGGTAGGCCTTAAAGGTTCGGCGACACAGGTGCGCCGCATCTTCTCCCCGGAAAGGGCCAGGGGCGAGATTCTGGGCAACGGGTTGATTGCGCCCGATGAAGCGGCCGACTTGTTGCTGGAAAAGCTAGTCGAAAAGGACGTGCTCTATTTCAGCGCGGGATAGACAGAGACGGATATGGAAGACAGAAAGAAAATGAAAAGGCCGCGCGGCGTGGCCAGACTCCTCCCCGGGAAATGCATCGCCTGCGGCGCCCGCTGCCAGAGCTCCTGCCCCAAGGACGCCATCGAGATGAACGAGAAGGGCGAGCCCGTGATTGACCTCGCCAGATGCATCGGCTGCCGCAAATGCCTCAAAGTGTGCCCGGCCGAGGCCATAGAGATCTATTTCACCCCGGAAGAGCAGAAGATACTCGCCGGTCTGGCAAAAGCCGGAGCCGCCGGGGTCGCCGCAGAAGAAGCAACCTTACCCGCCGAGCTCAGGGAGTACCGCGGGGTCTGGGTCTTTGTGGAGCAGGCCTTCGGTGAGCCGGAAGGAGTATCCTGGGAGCTGATGGGAGCCGGCGCTGAGCTGGCCAGAGCACGCGGCGTAGAACTGTGCTCGGTAATCATCGGCGACGGAGTGGAACACCTCTGCGGCGAGTCTTTCGCTTATGGCGCCGGCAAAGCCTACCTCATAGACGGCCCCGTATTCCACCACTACCGCACCGAGCCGTATTACAGGGCTGTATGCCATCTGGTCAGAAAGTTCAAACCGGAGATAGTGCTGATGGGTGCCACCGGCCCGGGCAGAGACCTCGCCGGCGCAGTGGCCACCGATTTGCAGACCGGCCTTACCGCCGACTGCACCGGACTGGCCATAGATGAGCGGGGGTTTCTACTTCAGACCCGTCCCGCCTTCGGCGGCAACATCATGGCCACCATCCTTACCGAACGCACCCGCCCCCAGATGGCTACCGTGCGGCCGCACGTTATGCCCATGCCAGCGAAAGACCCTTCACGGCAGGGTGCAATCGTCCGCGAAACTCTGCCGCTCAAAGAGGAAGATATTGCCGTTAAGGTGCTGGAGGTAATAGACGAGCGTAGAGCGGGAGAAGTGGACGTGGCCTCGGCGGATATTATCGTCTCCGGCGGCCGGGGAATGAAGGCCAGGGAAAACTTCGCCCTCCTGCAGGAGCTGGCCGACGAACTGGGCGGGGTGGTCGGCTCCTCCCGCGGGGCCGTGGAGGCGGGCTGGATGCCTGCAGAGCGGCAGGTGGGACAGACCGGGAAGACGGTACGTCCCAAGATTTACATTGCCTGCGGTATCAGCGGCGCCATCCAGCACCTAGTGGGCATGCAGGACTCGGACATCATCGTGGCCATAAACAGTGACAGGAATGCGCCCATCTTCGAAGTGGCTACGTATGGAATCGTCGGGGATGTGCTCAAGATTGTCCCGGCGCTCTCCAGGCGGGTCAGGGAGATGAAGGCCAGAGGCGTGGCGTATACGGTGGAAAGACATTGAACATAGAGACATCGAGTAAACCGATGCGGAGGCTGATATGAACCCGGTAAGCGCCCTAGGAGCCCCCGGGTATGTCCTTTTCTGGAGCTTGACCGCCCTGGCCGCATCCATCTTCGGCTACCGGCTCTATCAGCTTTACCGTTACCTTTCTCTGGGCAGAAAAGAGGCGGGGCTCGCGCAGCTCTTCCTGAAGACGGCAAAGGCCATCGTTCACCTGATCCGGCAGCGGTGCCAGTTCAAGAATCTGACCAGGAAAGACCGGGCCGGCCTGGGCCATATGTTCATGGTCTGGGGTTTTCTCCTTTTCGTCACCTACTACTTTTTCTTCATCATCATCAGCTCCGGGTTCGGCATCGCCGACTTTATGGAGCAGAATGCCGTGTACCCGGTCTACACCTGGATACTGGACATCGCAGCGCCCTTTATCATGCTCGGAGCGCTGTGGGGAATCATCCGGCGCTACATCGTCAGGCCGGCGCGCCTGCATGGACGGCAGACATTTGAGGCGCTCATAATCCTGGTCACCGTGTTCATCCACCCGGTGACTCATCTGGGCAAAATCGCCACCCAGATAGCCGCCGGTCAGCCGCCCGCCGGCCTGGGCCTGCTCACTCCACCCATCAGCACCGCTCTCAGCCAGGTATATACTGCCGGCGCCTCGCTGCAGGTCTGGCACAGCGCATGGTTCTGGAGCCACTGGGGATTCGTCCTGCTGGTACTGGCAATCATAGGCTACACCCGTTACCTGCATATTATCGCCGCGCTCCTGAACGACTTCTTTGCCACCCCGCCTCCCCACGGCATCCCGGCCCGCATCAACCTGGAAGACGAAACCACCTTCGGCGTTGCCAGGATAGATGGCTTCACCCGCAAACAGCTGCTCGACCTTTACGCCTGCGTTGAGCCGGGCCATTGCCAGGAGGCCTGCCCCGCATACGCCACCGGGAAACCGCTCAACCCCCGCCTGGTAATCCAGGACCTCAAGTTGAACCTGCTGACCAACGGTCCGCCCATCCTGCGCAACGAGGAGCCATCGTTGCCGTTAATCGCCGAAAACCAGGCAGGCAGCGTCTCGGAAGAGGTGCTCTGGGAATGCACTACCTGCGGTGCCTGTATGGAGGTATGCCCGGTATACATCGAGCACGTGCACCAGATCATCGATATGCGCCGTAACCTGGTACAGCTGCAGGCAAAGTTTCCCGAAGAGCTGCTGCACCTTTTCGAGAATATGGAGCAAAGGAGCAACCCCTGGGGCATCGCCCCTTCGGAACGCGCCAAATGGGCCAGCGAAATCGAGGTGAGGCCCTTTTTGGCGGGGGAGACGGAGTTTCTGTTCTTTGTCGGCTGTGCCGGCGCCTTCGACGCGCGCAACCGGCGCTCCACAATGGCCATGGCCAGTATATTGAACGCTGCCGGCATCTCCTGGGGTATCCTGGGCAAAGACGAGCTTTGCTGCGGCGATAGTCTCAGGCGCCTGGGCAACGAATATGTCTTCGACCGCATGGCGCAGGAGAACATCAGGCTGTTCAAAGAGAAAGGAGTGACCCGCATCATCACCCAGTGCCCCCACTGCTACAGCACCTTCAAAAACGACTACCGTCAGTACGGCGCTGAGCTGGAAGTGCGCCACCACACCGAGTTTATCCATCAGCTTATCAGGGAAAAGAAGCTTGGCCTTAACCCCCCGGCCGATGCGGGCCAGATTGTATTTCACGATTCCTGCTACCTGGGACGCCATAACCAGATATATGAAGCTCCCCGCCAGGTGCTCGCCGCCGTCACC
>CAZZAU010000118.1:0-5142 GCA_964652725.1 uncultured Dehalococcoidaceae bacterium
ACTCGAACCACCGACCTCACGCTTATCAGGCGTGTGCTCTAACCTGCTGAGCTACGGGCGCGCGTGCTACTGCGCGTCTGCTTTTTCAGACAAGTTCTATTTTATAGGATAAATCACCGGGAATCAAGCGCACGTGTCGGGTCCGGCCATTGCGGATAAGGCCGGGTTATTGCCGTGGTCTGTATACTTTGCCCGACGGTCCGGACTGTGCTAAGATGATGGGCTGAAATGGAGGTCAACGTTATCATCGACGGCCAGTTTCAAGATTGTCCCGGAGAGGCGTGGTTCCGCGATACCCTTGAGCAGGCGCTGAAAGCGCTGGACATCGGCGCTGATACCGAGGTGGGCCTGGTGGTCACCGGCCAGGAGAAAATAAAGGAGCTGAACCGGACTTATCGCGGCGAGGACAGCCCTACCGATGTTCTGGCGTTTTTCATGACGGAGACCGGCGCCGGAGACGGGTCTTTTGTTGCCCCGCCCGATGGCGTGCTTCACCTGGGCGAGATTATCATCTCCTGCCCCCAGGCGGTGCTTCAGGCGGAGGAGAGGCGGCATCCTGTGCAGACTGAGCTCGCCGTGCTCATCGTGCACGGGGCGCTTCACCTGCTGGGCTATGACCATGAAGCGCCGGAGGATGAGCGCCGAATGAAGGAGCGGGAGGGCTTTGTGCTGAACCGGATTTTGCGCACGGAGGAAACGAATTATGGCTAAAGTAGAGTTGCCGCCGGACCGGTTGATGTACCCTCGGCCGGCCCTGCTGGTGGGCGCGAACGTAGACGGCAGGCCGAACTTTATGGCGGTGGGCGGGGGAGGGGTGGTAGGAGCCGACCCGCCTTTGCTCGGCTTCCCGCTGCGACACCAGTCCCACACGCTCAAGGGTATCAGGCAGAACCTGACATTCTCGGTGAATACCCCTTCCGTTGACCAGGCAAGAGAGGTGGACTATTGTGGCATCACCACCGGCGCCAGAGCGGACAAGGTGGAGGTCTGCCGGTTCAAGGTCTTCTATGGCCATCTACAAACGGCGCCGCTCATCGAGCAATGCCCCCTGAACCTGGAGTGCCGGGCGGTGCACCTGCTCAACGTGGGCAGCCATATCTTCGTCATCGGGCAGGTGGAGGGGGTGTTCATCTCCGGGGAATGCCTTACTGACGGCAAACCGGACGCCGGCAAGATAAAGCCGATGGTCTTCGATATCACCGCCCGCACCTATCTCGCCTTCGGCGATGTGGTGGCCAGGGCGTACAGCATTGGTAAGGAGCTGGCGAAGGAACAGGAAGGTTAGCGCCGGGCAGCACCGGTCAGTTCGGCCACATTTTTAATTCCTTCTCTTGACATAAACTGCTCGATGCCTTCCAGAATCTCGAAGGGGGCGCGCGGATTAGCGAAGCTGGCCGTACCTACCTCCACCGCACTGGCGCCCGCCAGGATGAACTCGATGGCGTCACTGCCGCTGCTGACGCCGCCGCAGCCCACGATGGGCAGACCCACCGCCCCGGCAACCTCATATACCATGGCCAGGGCCACCGGCTTGATGGCCGGCCCGGAAAGGCCGCCGGTGGTATTGCCCAGCACGGGCCTGCGGTGGTGAATATCTATGGCCATGCCCCTCACCGTATTTATCAGGCAGAGGGCATCGGCGCCCGCTTCAGCCACGGCCGCGGCTATTCTGACGATTTCGCCGGTATTTGGGGTGAGCTTTACCAGCAACGGAAGGGAGGTGGCGGACCGGACGGCAGCGGTGACCCTGGCGGCGGAGGCGGCGCTGGCGCCGAACTCCATCCCGCCCGCGCTGACGTTGGGACAGCTTATGTTGACCTCTATGGCGCTGATTCCGGGCACCCCGTCCAGGGCGGCGGCTATCCGGGCATACTCTTCCAGCTTCTCTCCGGCGATGTTGACTATCACCGGGACGCGCCATTTTGCCCAGACTGGCGCTTTTTCTTCAATCAGCGCTTTCACCCCGATGTTCTGCAGGCCGATGGCGTTGAGCAGCCCGCAATCGGTCTCCGCCAGGCGGGGCTGGGGATTGCCTTCCCTGGGGGCCAGGGTGGTGCCCTTGCAGATGATGGCTCCCAGCTTCTGGATGTCGAACGGGTGCTCGTATTCCGTGGCGTAGCCGAAGGTGCCCGCGGCGGTCAGCACCGGGTTGGCCAGGCGCAGTCCCGCCGGATGTTTCGGGGCCAGCTCAACCGAGAGGTCTGCCATTCTTATGCCAGTTCAAAAACGGTGCCGGTTATATTAAAGAAGAAACTGTCACTGAACTCGTGGGCGAGCTGGCTGATGGCGGGCAAACTGGTGCAGTGGCAGAGTCTCAGCTTCTTCACGCCGATTTCCTTGAAGGCGCTGATGGTGCGCCGTATTCGTTCTCCGGGAGCGTCAATCAGGTGTGCTCCGCCCAGCACGGCGTGTATCTTTTCCGTGCCGGTGAGCTCTCTGGCCCGGAATAGGGTGTTTATAATGCCGCGGTGGGCACATCCCGAAACTACTACCAGGCCGGAGGCGGTATTGATAACCAGGGCCAGGTCATCCAGCAGGTCGTCCCGCTGCCAGCCATTGTCCTGCTTAATGAAAAGGCCAGGGTCCATAGTTTCATAGGCGGTCACCATGGGGACTTCGCCGGTGGTGATGATATCTTCAGTCACCCGCACCGGCTCGGAAGTCAGGGTGAACCGGGCGCCCAGGCTTTCCAGTTCCTGACGCTGGAAGGGAATGCCTACATACCTGTCCTTCTTGCCCTCGCGGCGGCGGTACTTGTTGCTCCAGATACCGGGGTGGGCGATTATCTCTACCTCCCGCCTCATACTGCGCAGAAGATGGCGGAGCCCGCCGGTATGGTCGCTGTGGCCGTGGCTCAGGACGATTTTATCAATGCGGCCAAGGTCAATACCCAGCCCGGCGGCGTTATGGGAGGTGGAGACGGTCTTACCGGCATCGAAGAGTATAGTCTCCTGGCCCGTCTCAATGAGGAAACTAAGCCCCCACTCCGCCAGCAGGTCACCGGCGCCGGCGGTGTTTTCGCTAAGAGTGGTAATACGCAGCCCCATTTTTCTTCCCCAATTATAGGCCATAGCTCTCCGAGCGGCAACAAGACCGGTTAGCCGCCCGCAGCCCCGTGATTATGCCTCCTGGCCCGGCGCCAGTGCGAGACGCCGAAAGAGATGAACAGCACCGTGCCGCTGACCAGGATGATGGTGGCCCCGGAAGCCAGGTCCAGCAGGTAGGAGAGCCACAGCCCGCTGAAAGTCAGGATAAACCCGGCCAGGATGGCCAGGAGCATCATTTTCTTGAGGTTGTGGGTGAACTGCCTGGCCAGGGTGGCGGGGATGGTGAGCAAGGCGATGACCAGGATAATGCCCACCACACGTATCAGCACTACCACCGTCAGCGCCACCAGGCAGAGCAGCAGCAGGTAGAGCGCTCCGGTCGGCATTCCGCTCACCGCGCTGAATTCCTCGTCGAAGGAAAGGTAGAGCAGTTCCCGGTACAGCAGCATCACCAGGAGAATGATGACCCCATCCAGCGCCGCCATAAGCAGGAGGTCGAAATCGGGCACGGTCAGGATGTTGCCGAACAGGTAGCTGAACAGGTCAGGGGCATATCCCGGGGCCAGGCCGATGAAGATTATGCCCAGGGCCATGCCCATTGCCCACAGTATGCCGATGGCGGTATCTTCCGGAAGCCGGGTTTTTCTGGTCACCAGGCCGATGCCCAGCGCCGAGATGATGGTGAAGGCCATGGCGCCCAGCACCGGGTTAATCCCCGCCAGGTAACCCAGGCCGATGCCGCCGAACGAAGCGTGGGCGATGCCTCCGCTGATAAACACCACCCTTTTGATTACCACGAACACCCCCACGATGCCGCAGGCTACGGAGGCCAGCAGGCCGGCCAGCAGAGCATTTTGCATGAACTCAAACTGGAGGGCTTCCAGCACTAGTGCTCCCTCAATATCCGGTGGGGCACGGTGCCGTGGGCGATGAGCTGTATAGGGCAGTGGTATGACTTCTCCAGCTCATCGGCGGAGACCTCTTTGGAGCCGTGGTAGAAAAGCTGGCGGTTCATGCAGGCTATCTGGTCAACATAAACGGAAACGGCGCTGATATCGTGGGACACCAGTACGATGGCCATGCTCTCCTTTAACCGCTCCAGGAGCTGGTAGAACTCCGCCTGCATGGCAGGGTCTATACTGGCGGTGGGCTCATCGAGCAAAAGCAGCCGGGGGTTTGTGGCTAGGGCCCGGGCGATAAACACCCGCTGCTGCTCTCCGCCGGAGAGCCTGCCTACCTGCCGGTCCCTGTAGTCCAGTATCTCCACCTTTTTGAGGGCTTCGAGGGCCGCCGCTTTATCCTGTTCGTGGTAGCGTCGCAGCAGCCCTGACCTGCCGTACCGTCCCATAAGCACCACGTCCAGAACGCTGATGGGGAAATCCCGGTCAAAGAGGTTGGACTGGGAGACATAGCCGATGTATTTTCTGCCCCGCTCGGGAGGCTGGCCCATGACGGTGACCCGGCCCCGGTCCGGCTTTATTAGCCCCAGTATCACTTTGAGCAGGGTGGTCTTGCCGCCGCCGTTGGGCCCGATTATGCCCAGAAATTCGCCGGACCTGATGCTCAAATTTATGTCTTCCAGGACGGAGGTGCTGTCCCGGTAGACCCAGACGTCCTTCAGCGTTACCAGTTCTTCTGCGGCCACTTCTTTACCCGCAAGCACACCTGTGCCCCTATTATGAGGAATAAAGCCTGCGCCGTCAACCGGGCCAGTATGCCTGAACTGGCGCAGGCGGGCGGTGCTAGGCCAGCGGCGTCAGGGTGAGCAGCTTCCTGGCGATCCGGGGGTACCTGGCAATAAAGAGCAGCTCGTCTTCCACCAGGGGCTTCTGCGCCTCGACATTGGCATACCTGACCAGCTCCAGTATCTCGCTGGCCTCTTCCCGGCTGGAGAAGGAGACCTCCATCTTGCCCATTATGTGGCTGAAGCCGGAAATGCCGCTGTACTGCCCGGCGATGATCTCCCTGCCCGTTTCCACCATAACGGGGTCGCCGCGGCCCAGCTCTTCGAAGCTGTAAAGCTCGTAGTTCTCAGGGTCTTTGAGCACGCCATCGGCGTGGATGCCGGAGGCGTGAGCGAAGGCGTTGGCCCCCA
>CAZZAU010000118.1:5152-5388 GCA_964652725.1 uncultured Dehalococcoidaceae bacterium
CCTGGCTGGTTCATAGGGATGGGTACCCCGAACGCGTAGCTGGCAAACTTGGCGATTTGCCAGGCCTTGGACAGCTTGACCGGCATGCCGAATTGGTATTGCTCGGCGAAGCCCTTGGACTTGGTCAGGGCCAGCACCACCGCCACCAGGTCTGCGTTGCCCGCCCTCTCCCCGATGCCGTTCACGGTGGTGTTGATGTACACGTCCTGGCCACCATCCATGGTCCCCTTGGCGCC
>CAZZAU010000119.1:0-5378 GCA_964652725.1 uncultured Dehalococcoidaceae bacterium
TGCCCTCGAAGTCGAACGTTTTCTGGCCGCGGCGTTCATCACGGTTGAGCTTCTGCAACAGCCCCGAGGTGATGGCTACTGAGACACGGTTGGGGTCCCGTCCGGTAGCGAAGGCATTGAGTGCCGGGTCATCGATGATATAGATGTCGGGCATCTTCTCCAGCCCGGAGGCAATCTTCATCTCCTCAACGACATTGTACAGGCGAGGGTGGTCATTGCGGCTGATTTTCTTGGCATGGGACATAGTGAGCAGCAGGCTATCCCCCTGGAAGTAGGCAAGGAGACTCATGATTATCCATACGGCTAAGGCTACGAATAACCCCCCCAGAGCACTATCGAAGAAGTATAGCCCCAGTAAATAGCCGAGTAGCACCAGTAACCCTCCCATAGCGATTACCAGTATTACCGACTTTGTTCGATTGGACCTAATTTGCTCCCACATGCCCGCAACAGTCCTCGCTAGGTGAAGCTTACCCTGGGTGCCGCCCTCTCCTCGGTCACGGTAACCTCAAAGAACTCTCCCGTCTTAAACCCCATCATGCCCGCAATAATATTGGAGGGAAACATCTGGATTTTGTTGTTGTAGGACAGGACGGAATCGTTGTAGTACTGGCGGGAGAAGCTTATCTTGTTCTCCGTCGAGGTAAGCTCTTCCTGGAGCGCCAGATAGTTCTGGTTCGCCTTGAGGTCGGGATAGGCTTCCACCACCACCAGCAGCCGCGCTAGCGCAGAGCTCAACTCGCTCTCCGCTCTGGAACGCGCGCCGGCCCCGGCCGAGGCCGCCTGCTGCGCCACGTTGCGCGCCCTGGTCACCGCCTCCAGTGTTTCCCGCTCATGCCTGGTATAGCCCTTGACGGTTTCCACCAGGTTGGGAATGAGGTCATAGCGTCTCTTGAGCTGAACATCAATCTGTGCCCAGGCATTCCTCATCTGGTTACGCAGCCGGACAAGACCGTTGTACATCGCGGCCATCACGATAACGAGGACAACAGCCACACCGATAGCGATATAGACTCCTAGCATAGACTACCTCCGTTCACTGAATTCGTCAGGCCGCCGGTAGCGGTCGCCTGTTCATTCCTTGCCTTTGAACACTTGACCCAGGAATTCAAAGACCGGCCGGGCCGCGCCATCATCTGCCGCCGCTCTGCCTGCGAGCTGTTCCAGGAGTTTATGCACCTCGCCGCCATCGAACCAGATCCCGTCCGCCCGATGACAGACATCCACATGAATGGCCGGACTGCCAATGGCTACCTCTTTCATACCCTGGCCACAGACCGGACACTTCAGCGGCTTATGGGGACCCTCGCTTGCGGGCAAAGCAACGATGTTTTCTATCATAAGCTCCGGGGCCGCCAGTTTCATGCACCGCAGAAGCAAATCGAGCTCATCGGCATCAAACCACGTTCCCTCACATACGGGACAGTAGTCCAGCTCAATTTGCTGGTGCTCCACCACAATCATATCCTGCTTGCACTTAGGACATATCATCTTTGCCACACCAGGCTGCTTTGCCTTTGAAGAACAATTTAATTATGATTACTGGCCTCGCAGAAGTCAAGGCGGGGCCACCCTGCCACCTCTCTTGACAAGATACGGGCAGGGTGGTGCACAATGGTAGTATTATGGAGAGCAGGGAGGTGGTCCATCTGTGCAGATGATTTTCACCGACAATGCCCCCGCGCCAGGGGGACACTATTCCCAGGCAACCGTCCATAAGGATACCGTCTATGTCTGCGGCCAGCTTCCCATTGACCCCGCGACAGGGAAGAAGCGCCTGGGGTCAATCGAGGAGCAGACCGAACAGGTACTGCAAAACCTGGCCGCTGTGCTGGGGGCCGCCGGCTCCAGCCTGGACTGCGTGCTGAAGACGACCGTCTATCTTGCCGACATTGAACTCTGGCCGCGCATGAACGCAGTCTACGCGCGCCACTTCGGCGAACACCGCCCGGCGCGGACGGTGGTGCCGGCGCAGAACCTCCATTTCGGCTTCCAGATAGAGATGGAGGCCATCGCCGCTCTCAGGGAATAGGCGAACACCGGCATGGCACAACTACTCTGCGCCAGGTGCAAATCGGCCTACCCGCCGGAGGAACGCCGGTGGCGTTGCGACTGCGGCGCCGTGCTGGACCTTGATTTCACCCCCGCCTTCAACCTGCCACAAATCGCGCGGCGAAAGCCCAACCTGTGGCGTTACCGGGAGGCCCTTCCCATCGCCGAGGAGGGCAGCATCGTCACCTTTGAGGAAGGCTTCACTCCGCTGACCGAGGTCGTTCTCCAGGGCAAAGCCGTCCTGGTCAAGCAGGACCACATCTTTCCCACTGGCTCCTTCAAGGACCGGGGCGCCTCGGTGCTGGTCAGCAAGATGAGGGAGCTGGGGATAAGGGAGGCGGTGGAGGACTCATCGGGCAACGCCGGCGCCGCCATCGCCGCCTACTGCGCCCGGGCTGGCATCGGCTGCCATATCTTCGTACCGGCGCACACGTCGCAGGGGAAACTGGCCCAGATACAGCTTTACGGGGCCAGGCTGAACCGGGTGCCCGGCAGCCGGGAAGACACCACCGGGGCAGCCCTGAAAGCGGCGGAGGGCAGCTACTACGCCAGCCACTCCTGGAACCCTTTCTTCCTCCACGGCACCAAGACCTTCGCCTTTGAGGTATGCGAGCAGCTCGGCTGGAGGTGCCCGGACACCGTCGTCCTGCCCGTGGGCAACGGCACCCTGCTCCTGGGCGCACATATCGGCTTTCGGGAAATGCGGCGGGCGGGAGTTACCGACCGCATCCCCGCAATCATCGCCGTGCAGGCGGAAAGCTGTGCCTCCCTTTACCGGGCCTTCCGGGAGCAGCCGGCCCAATCGCCGGGAGAGGCCGCCCCGGAAACACTGGCCGAAGGCATCGCCGTGGCCGCGCCGGTAAGAGGCGGGCAGGTCCTGGAGGCCGTCCGTCATAGCGGCGGCCGCTTCATTGCCGTAACCGAAAACGAAATCAGAGATTCGCTCCTGGAAATGTGCCGCCGCGGCTACTACATTGAGCCCACCTCGGCAGCCGCCATCGCCGGCCTGGAGAGATACCTGCCCGAATCCCGCCCGGATGAAATTATCGTCTCCGTATTCACCGGTCACGGCTTGAAGGCCACCGAGAAGATGTTTAAGATACCGGGGGACTAGTCGTAAATCTCCACTCCCCGGCTGTGCCTGGTGATGAAGTCCCAGTCATACTCCACCCCCAGCCCCGGGCCTCCGGGCACCGCCACGCATCCGTTCCTGTCGATGGCATCCAGGCCGTCGCCGTAGTCTTCCTTCCACACCGGCGGGTGCAGGATATGGGGCGCCTTCGGGTGCACCAGCGCCATCTCGTAGTAATTGCTGTTGGGGATAGCCGCCATCAGCTGGCGCCTTTCCGGGCCGGTGGGTGCGTGCAGCTCGATGTCCAAGCCAAAGCCCTCGGCAGCGTGGGCGATTTTCATCACCCCGGTTATGCCTCCATCCGTATCAGGGTCGCCACGGACGAAGTCCGAACCGTCAGCGACGATGAAGTCAACGTGCTGCTCCAGGCCCCTGAGGTGTTCCATCTGCAGGAGGGGCGTCTTCACCAGCTGGCGCAGCTTGCGGTGAGCGAAGGCGGATATGCCCCCATCCCGGAAAGGGTCTTCCCACCAGAAGAACTTTTCCTCGTCACAGGCCCAGCCCATCTTGAGGGCATCACCGAAGGTCTTGGGCGCACAGAAAGGGTCCAGCATCAGGTCCATCTTGCCGCCCACCCGCTTCCCCACGGCGTGTATCACGTCCACTATCTTGCCGATGGGAGCATCCACCCAGGGATGAATCTTGTAGCCGGGATAGCCCATCTCCAGGCACTGCTCCGCGAAGTCGGCATAGGCCTCCGGACTGTTCAAGCCGTTGGGCCGGTCATCACCGATGTAGGTGCTGGCATAACAGGGCAGGGTGGTGCGGTCTCCACCCAGGAGCTCATAAATGGGGGCCTGATAGTACTTTCCGGCCAGGTCCCACAGGGCGATGTCCACCTGGCTCATGCCCATGCGGGCGCGCTGCCGCAGGGTCAGCTTCATATCATTGTAGACCCCCTCCCGGTCCAGGGCGTTCCGCCCGATGAGCTGGCGGGCTATCATGGGGATGGCAGAGTACTCGGTAGGCCAGCCGCCGACATAGTCGCCGGTTATGCCGATATCGGTAAAAATCCTGATGGCGTGGGCGGTCAGGGTAGTTACCCGGCCGGGCTCATACACAGGCAGGGAAAGGTGGGGCTCCAGCCCCACGTCCTTCACCTGGTAATCGAACTGGTGTACCTCTACCCTGGTGATTCTGGGCCTGTCTTTCATCGTTGTACCTCCTGAACTGGCCTTTGCGCATCCGGTGTCTGCACCGGGATATTATGCGTTCGAGTCCGGGCCTGAGCAGGTGCGCCCTACCTCCAGCGACTTTTCCGGTCGCGCCGGGATGACCGCCTGTGCGCCAGGGCATCGCTGCGGTAATCAGGGGCGGTGATCTGCAGGAAGTTGCTCAGCCTCTGGTCTATCAGTCTTGAGGCAATCCGGCTTTCTATCTCGTCCTCGTCCAGCGTATAGACGGTGGTAATCACCGTGGGCAGCCGGGCATTGTACCGGTAGTTGATGACCTGGTACAGCTTCTCCCTGGCCCAGGGACTCGCTGATTGCTCGCCGAAATCGTCCAGCACCAGCAGCGGCGCCGTCTTGACCCTCTCGAAAATCTGGTCATAGGAGACCTTGCTTTCCGGACTAAAGGTGGAACGGAGATGGTCGAGAAATTCCGGCACCACGATGAACAGGGCCGGTCTGCCGGCCTGGTACTGGTAGTTCACGATAGCCGCCGCCAGGTGGGTCTTGCCGCACCCATTCTCCCCCTGGAGCACCAGCCAGCCTTCCGGCGCCCGGGCGAAATCCAAAGCGGCCCGGTATACCATATCCAGGTTCTCACGCTGCTCCGGGGCCAGGGTGGGCCGCTTGCTGAAACCGGCAAAGGTCATATGCTTCTGGGCCTCGAACTCGGGCCCCCACCCCATATCCACCGGCGCCCGCTCCCTTTCCTCGATGAGGAAAGTCCGGCTCAACTCCGGGTCATTCAAACGTGTCCGCAGCCGCTCGTCAAGCTGCTCAACGGGGACTATGGGCACCACCACCGTGGGCAGCCGGTTATTGAAACGGTGGGTGAGCAACTGATCCAGCTTCTCCCTGACCCACGGCGTGGCCGTCTGCACGCCAAGGTCATCCAGCGCCAGCAGCGGGGTATTGCGTACGTGGTCGAAGAACTCATCGTACGGCGTCTCGCTGCCGGGACTGAAAGCCGCGCGCAGGTGGTCCAGCAGGTCCGGGGTGCTGATATAGAAGGCGGTCCGGCCGCG
>CAZZAU010000120.1:0-5356 GCA_964652725.1 uncultured Dehalococcoidaceae bacterium
GGGCTACCCGGTACCCCCTGCTGGGGCCTACCTTAAGCTCACGCTTCCCCGCCTCAATGTGGTCGGGGTGGAAGGTCTTCAGTATCCTGTCCCGCTCCGCCAGGGACATCAGGGGGTACTCCTGCCCTCGTCTTTTCCGGGCTATTCTTTCCGGCCGTGTCTTTTCCACGGCTTTGATGAGTTCTCTCAATTGTTCGGTGTATGGCATTCCACTCTCCTAGAGATAAGCACGCTCTCGGGGCGTCCATTCCTCTCCAGCCATCTCCGGCTCTACTTCCCTGGCCTCATATAGCTCGATCAGCTTCTTTTCGTCGCACCGTGTTAATTCCGTCAGCATCTTTTGCTGCCGGCTGTCCTGTGCTTTTTGCACGGCTTCAGCCAGGTGCTGCGCCCGGGGGGCAATTTTGCCGCCGTAGATTCTCCGCGCCAGCTGGGCGATGTGGTACTGGGGCAACTCTCCCATACAGCGGCTGGTGCACAGCCCGCACTGGATGCAGCTGAAGGAGAGGCTGGCCGCCCGGGCGATGTTTCCCTGCTTCACCGCCGAGATGACGTCCATCACCGGAACGTCCATGGGGCAGACTTTGGTGCAGCTGTTGCAGGCCAGGCAGCGGAACACTTCCGGGTATAGCTTGAATACTTCTTCCGGGGCGGCGGTAATCTCCTCGTAGTCGAAGCTGGCGCGGTTGGCCGGATAGAACGGTATCTGGGTCAGGTACATATCCGGCTCCACCACCGTCTGGCAGGCCAGCCCCACCCGGAGGTGATAGTCGCCGGGCTTGCGGTAGACGGTGGCGCAGGCTCCGCAGATGCCTCCCCGGCAGCCGCACCCCCTGATGAACCGGTAGCCGGCGTATTCCAGGGCCTTCATAATGGTCAGGGTCTCCGGGACCATGTACTTCTTGCCCATGGCATAGACCGGGATGAGCTTTAACTCAACAGCCCGGGCCTTTTCTCTGGAAATGGTATCCTGAGTGTTTTTTGCGTTCATAAGCTCTCCGTGAGATTATAACCCATAAGACGCCAAAAGTCGCAAGGGGGAGACCAGGTGCTTCTTAAGCCACGACCTGGCCTCTGCTATGTCCATCGCCAGGCCCATAAGTTCGGTGAAATAGAAGATGGGCATTTTCTCTTTACTACCGCTCTGTCTCATCTCAAGGTTAGAGTGGCACAGGGGACAGGCGGCGACCAGTGCCTCAGCCCCGGCCCTTCTGGCCATATATATGAGTTCCGAAACGAGCCGGGCGGCGACATCCCTTTTGCTCAGGGCCAGGCCTCCTCCGCAGCAGTCAACTTTTCCCGGCCAGTCCCGCGCTTCCGCCCCCAGCGCCTCGAGCAGTTCGTCCATACAGGTGGGGTTCTCGGTATCGTCAAAGCCCACCACCTCCGGCGGCCTTACCAGATAACAGCCGTAATAGCTGGCCAGTTTCAGCCCTTTTAGGGGTTTCTTTACTTTCTCCCCGGCTTCTTCCAGACTGATGTCCTGGCATATTATATCCAGGAGGTGTCTGACGTTGCTTTTAGCTCCGTAAGGCATATTAATTAGCTTCGCCAGCTCCCCCCTCTTTTCTGCATCGCCTTTCATTTCTTGATAAGTGGTCCTGAGCTGGAGGTAGCAGGCCGGGCAGGCTACGGCCACGTCCAGCTCCGTTTTCTCAGCGAGGGCCAGGTTTCTGCCTGTCAGGGCGCGGGCCAGCCGGAGGTTGGTATTGTGCCCCGAGGAGGCCCCGCAGCAACTCCAGTCGGTCAGTTCATTTAACTCAATACCCAGCCGGGCGCACACCGCCCGCACCGACAGGTCGTACATCCTGGCGGTGGACTCCAGGGAGCAGCCGGGGTAGTAGGCGTATCTTAGTTCCGTCATGCTAGTTGCTTCCTGTATTCTGGAAAATGGCTTTAACTCTTCGGGACTCTTTCAGCCGCGGGGGCAGCAGTTTCAACCTGCCCTTGAGCAGCATTTTGAGGCCCGTGCCCAGGTCGCTGAAAAAGTCTCTGGTGCTGAGCTTGAACTGCATGATGAGGGACAGCTCGTATTGTCTGCCATACCGCCGGATGTTGCCCAGGAAGATGCGGTGAAAATCCACCGTTGCCTTTTCTTTGGCCGCCACACCTTCCCGCAAGGCCATCTCTCTCAGGGTGTCCATCAGCCCCAAGATGTCTATCTCGTTGGGGCAGCGGGTGGCGCAGGCATCGCAGCTGGCGCAGACCCATAGGGTGGCGCTGTTCAGCACTGCCTGCTTCAGGCCCATCTGCGTCATCCTCACCACCTGGTGGGGCAGCCGGTCCATGGCGAAGGCCACCGGACAGCCCAGGCTGCAGGTGAGGCACTGGTAGCAGCGGTCAATGTCGGTGCCGCTTTTTGCCTTCACCTCCTGGCGGAAGTCAGGGGTGCGCGTCAGCTCATCTCTTTCAAAGTAGCGCATTTCAAGTCCCAAAATCGGTCAGCTCCGCCTCGCGGAAGGTGGCCACAGGCAGCTCTTCCTCAAGGCTCCTGCCCGGAACATAGTCAAACAGTTTCTGCACCCGCTCCGCCACCAGCCGGAAAATCTCAAATACCGGCACGTTGCTGGGGCAGGCCTCCGAGCATAGTCCGCAGCCCACGCAGGAGGCGACCATATGGTTGAGGCGGGTCAGGTGGAAAAACAGGGTATCGGTGGGCATACGGATGGCGCCCCGCCGCCGCGCCCAGGTCAGGTATTTCTCCGCCTCGAACTCGAACACGGAGGAATCGAAGAAACACTCCTTGCAGTAGCAAATGGGGCAGGCGGTCTTGCAGTTGTGGCAGTTTATGCAGGTGCTGAGCGACGCCATCAGGTTCTCCAGGCCATGCACCTGTTCCTGGACCTGTTTCAGGAGCTGTTCCCGTTTTTCCGCCCTGCGGGCAAGCAATTGGTTTGTGGCAGCTTCCCTGCCTTCGGCTTTGGTCTCGGCAAGTCCCAGCGCCTCTATTATCTTGTCTCCCTGTTCCGTGTGCGACTCCAGGAGAACCGAGTTCTGGCCTGCCCCCAGCAGCCCCAGAGTTAAATCGGTGTTCGTCGGGACGGGATAATCACAGGCCTGGCAGGCTTTCCTGAGCAGCGGGTCTTCCTCGCCGCCGATAAAGCGGTTCAGGAATCCGGCGAGGGAGAGTTTGCCTTCCCGGACCAGCCTGGCGTAGTCCCCTACGGGGTAGGTCCCCGGGCAGTCGGTCCCGATGAGGAGCAGATTTTCCAGCGAGGCCTGCTTCAGTTTTACCAGTTCAATAAGTGCTCGCAGTTCGCAAGGGCGCAGCACCACCCCCAGCCTCCCCGGGCTGGAGGAGAGGGCCGTAATCTCCGATACCATGCGGGCGGAATTGAGCGGCATGACCGGAGCCAGAGGGCTGGCCGCACGCAACTTATCCGGGTGGCTCACCAGGGTTGGCACCACGTTACCACCCCCCGGAAGCTCCAGAGGCACCAGCAGCGCGTCCAGCAGTTTCTTCTCCAGAAGACCGGTTAAGAAGCTTTTCACCGCCGCCAGCACCCCGCCTTCTCCTGCCGGTATCATTGCCGTCTTTGTCACTTCTTTCACCTAAACCGACCAGTCGTTTTTCATCGGGTTCGGTCCCAGCTTTCTGGCTTCCCTGGTGACCTCGCCCATGGTGCGGGCGAACTTGGCCCCCTCCGCAGCGCTTATCCATCTGAGCTGGACGCGTTCCTCTTCCAGTCCCAGGGTGGACAGTATCGTTTTCAGGATGGCCATCCTCCTTCTCGTTTTGTAATTGCCGGAGACGTAATGGCAGTCGCCGGGGGGACAACCTCCCACGATAACGCCGTCGGCGCCGCCGAGCAGAGCGCGCAGCACATAGACCGGGTCCACCGAGCCGCTGCACATGGTGCGTATGGGGCGGACATTGGGTGGGTACTGCATTCTGGCCGTCCCGGCCAGGTCGGCAGCGGTGGAGGTGCACCAGTTGCAGAAGAAGCCTACGATTACCGGTTCGAAGTTTTCTTTTTCAGCCAACTTTTTGCCTCCTTGGTGTTACAGGGCGGCGTCTATCAGTGAGAATACCTGCCTGTCCTGGAACCCGCGCAATCTCGCTGCTCCGCCGGGACAGGCCACCACACAGGCCCCGCAGCCCCGGCACAGGGCCTCTTTTACCAATATATCACCTGTTTCCGGGTCTTTCCCCCTCGCTGCGTAAGGGCAGACCTCGATGCAGAGCTCGCAGCGGCTACACCGCCGGGCTACCGTCTCGGAAATGCCTTTTCCTGATACCAGGCGCTCTTTGCTTAGCAGGGCTATCACGCTCTGGGCTGCGGCCTGCGCCTGGGCGATGCATTCTTTGATTCCGCGCGGGGAGTGGGCCAGCCCGCAGACAAAGATGCCCTCGACCAGGAAGTCGGTGGGACGGAATTTCGTCTCCGCTTCTTGAAAGAAGCCGTCTTCGTTCAGTTCCACGCCAAGGATTCGGGCTAAAGGGGCATTATCCGCCGGCCTGATTCCCGTACCCAAGACGATAAGGTCAGGCTCCAGCACCAGCGTTCCGCCCAGGGTCGGCTCTTTAACCTCCACCACCAGTTTGTTCTCTTCTTCCCTTATCTCCGGCTTCTCATTAACTTCGTAGCGGATAAACCGTGTACCCTTTTCCCTGGCCTGCGTATAATACTCTTCCATAAAGCCGTAGCTCATTATGTCGCGGTAAAGGACGGCTATCTCAACATCCGGATTTGCGCCCTTTAATCTCAGTGCATTCTTCAGCGCCCGGGCGCAGCAGATGCGGCTGCAGTAAGGCCTCTCTTTATCTCTCGAACCCACGCATTGCACCATCACCGCTGAGTTCAAACGGAGTGGGTCGATTTCTCCTGAATGCAGACCTTCTTCCAGTTCCCGCTGGGTTATCACCTGCTTGTTCTGGCCATAGAGATATTCCATAGGGTGAGACTCCTCGCCGCCGGTGGCCACGATGATTGCCCCCACTCCCAGAGGATGAAATTGCGTTTCTTTATCTTTCAGGCTTACTTCAAAGTTGCCAGCGTAACCGCTGACATCAGCCACCTCTGTTTCCATATGGAGTTGAATCAACGGGTTCTTTTCTATCTGTCCGATGAGATTCTTAAGCAGGGTTTGCGGGTCTGCTCCTTCCATAGTGCCATAAATATGCCTCAGGTTGCCGCCCGGCTCGGAGGACTTCTCCACCAGGTGGACTTCGATGCCACGGGCAGCGATGGACTGGGCGACGGTAAGCCCGGAAAGACCACCCCCGACCACCAACGCCCTCTGCTGAACGTTAATCGGCGTGGATGGAGCGTCATGTACGCTAGCTCTTTCCACCGCTATGGCGAGCAGGCTTTTGGCTTTTTTCATGGCCTCATCTGATTGATTTTGGTGTACC
>CAZZAU010000121.1:0-1084 GCA_964652725.1 uncultured Dehalococcoidaceae bacterium
TCTCCTCGAAGTCCGGCCGGCCTGAAAGCTCGATGTGGTGCACCCGGGCGGCTATCTCCCTGGCCTGCCGCCTTTCCTCAAGGTTGAGCAGCGCCCGCAGTGCCCCGTCCATAGCTCCGTTGCCGATGAAGTGCACCTTCTCCAGAGGGAAGGGAGGAATGAGCCCCAGGGTGACCGCCTTCTCCCGGTTGATGTAGTTGCCGAAGACCCCTGCCAGCAGCACTTCCTGTATGTCTGCGGCGCTGACCCCGGCCTCCTTCATCAGCAGCTCGATGCCGGCGCGGATGGCGCCCTTGGCCAGCTGCAACTCCCGCACATCCCGCTGGGTGAGCGTTACCTCCTTCCCCCCGTCTGCAAAGATGATGAACTCCCTGTCCTGCTCGCTGACCCGTATCCGCGGCGCCAGGGCCTGCCCCTGGGGGGAATCTATCTCGGAGGGCTGCTGGATGCGCCCCCTGGCATCCAGCACCCCCACCCGGTGCAGTTCGGCAACCAGGGCGATTAGCCCGGAGCCGCATATCCCCCGCGGCTGCCCGCCGCCGATGACCTCATACTCCACCGCCGGCGCGGCCTGGAAGGAGCTGATGGCGCCCTGCACCGCGCGCATACCGTACTTGATGCGGCCGCCTTCAAAGGCCGGGCCGGCCGCCGTGGAAGCGGTGAACACCCGGTCCGGGACAGCCAGCATCACCTCACCGTTGGTGCCGATGTCTATGGCCAGCCTGGGGGCCGCGGTCAGGTGCAGCCTGGTGGCCAGCAGCACTCCCACCGTGTCCGCCCCCACGAAGCTGGCGATGGAAGGGAGGATGTGCACCTTGCCCCGCGGGTGAATCTGCAGGCCCAGCTCCGCCGCGGTAAGGTCCAGAGGGCGGTTCACCGCGCCAACGTAAGGGGCCAGCGCCAGGTTGCCCGCGCTCAACCCCAGAAAAGTATGCAGCATGGTGGTGTTGCCCACCACCGTCAACTCGAAGATGCGCTCTTTTTGTTTGCGGGCACTGCGGCAGAGGCGCACCAGCAACTGATTAAGCCCCTTGACGAGCTCTTTCTGCAGTAGCTCCCGGTTGCCGGCGCCGTCCTGCGCGTA
>CAZZAU010000121.1:1094-5343 GCA_964652725.1 uncultured Dehalococcoidaceae bacterium
TACATTATCCGGGAAATGACATCGGCGCCGAAGGCGAACTGGGGGTTCAGCTCCGCTTCCAGGGCCGCCATTTTGCCGGTTGTCAGGTCCACCAGCCCCGCCGTCAGGGTGGTAGTGCCGATATCTATGGCCACCCCCAGCAGGTCCAGCCCCGTTCCGGGCGGGTCAAGCCCGGCCACCTCGTTGCCGACCAGCACCGCTTCCCCGGCGAAACCGTTTCCTCTGAGGAAGGCGGGAATCTCCGCCAGCAGGGGAAGCGAGGCCGCCAAAGGCCGGCGCCGGCCTTTTTGCAGGTATGCCGAAAGCCGGTCCCAGTCCGCCCGCTGGTCCCGGATGGAAGGGCGCTCCAGCCGGAAAGGCACGCGGCGGACGCCGGGCCGCAGGGTGATTTTCTCGCCGAGCAGCCCGAAGCCGGCCTTGGCCCGGAAGGTCTCCACCTCCGGCAGCCTGACTTCACCCGATTGCCGTACCGTAACCTGGCAGGAAAGCCGCCAGCCGCCCCCTCTTTCCTGCGGCGTCAGCTTCTCCTGCTCCAGTCCGGTCAGCTTCTCGTTGCCCCCGGCCAGCTGCACCTTGCATTTCAGGCAGGTGCCCTGCCCGCCGCAGGGAGAATCAATGGCGTAGCCGGCCTCGATGAGGGCCTTGCGCAGGTTGTCCCCGCGCCTGATTTTGAGTTCCCTGCCGGCAGGCAAAACCCTGACGGTGACGGTCATGTTAGGCCAGTTTGCCCTGCCGGTAGGCAGTGATATAGTTGGCGCAGAACTTGTCCCTGTCCAGGATGGCTTCCGCGGCCCTGAGAGCGGCCATCAGCTCTTTATCGGTAGGGTCAATGATGGCCGAGTCCAGTCCGTTGGCCATAGCCGCCACCAGAAAGGTGCGGTTAATGAGCCGCCTTACCGGCAGCCCGTAGGACACGTTGGTCAGGCCGCAGATGGTGTGCACTTCCGGCATTTGCCGGCTTATCTCCCTGATGGCGCCGAGCGCCGCCGCCGCCGACTGCGTATCAGTGGCGATGGGGTAGATAAGCGGGTCGATGTAGATATCGTCTTTGGACATTCCTTCTCCAGTCAGGATATCTGTCAACTGACGGGCCGCGGCGACCTTTTGCTCGACGGTTGAGGCCATTCCCTCATCACTCTGGCAGAGGGCCACGATTTTGGTCTGGCGCTCTCTCACCAGGGGCAGCATTCCCTCCAGGCGCTGCTTCTCCAGGGTGATGGAGTTCACCATGGCAGGGCCCTTCTTCACCAGCTTGAGGGCAGCGGCGATGGCCGAAGGGTCGGGGCTGTCCAGGCACATGGGCACCTCGGTGGCCTCCTGTACCGTTTCCACCAGCCAGCAGAGGTGCTCCGTCTCTTCCCCGACGAAGCTGCCGGCGTTGACATCTATGTAGTTCGCCCCCGCCTCGGCCTGGTTCCTGGCCTCCTTGCGGATGAAATCCGCGTCCCGGGCCTTGATGGCCTCGGCGATAGATTTCCGGGAGGAGTTTATTCTCTCGGCGACGATAAACATGACACCCTCCTTGCGCGGCTATTCGGGCAGCTTTTCCTGTCCGCCTATCTCCCGCAGCAGATTGATGAAGTACTTGAAGTTCTCGAAGGGAACGTCAGGGGGCACGGCGTGGTCCAGGCCGGGGAAGAAACCGCCCGTCTCGCAGAGAAACGGCACCTTGGCCATTACCTCTTGCTTCAGCGCCTCCTTACCCCTGATGAAGGCCCGTTTGTCAATGTGGCCACCCAGTATCAACGACTTGCCGTACTTCTTGCGCAGGGCCACCCCGTCCATCCCCGCGGCCACCTCCAGCGGCCAGGGGAAGTTGATGCCCTGCTCAAGCCAGATGGGGATGAGCTCGTCAACGTTGCCGTCGCTGTCCACGTGCAGGATGTCTACGCCCTGGCTGTGAAGGAAGTCGGCCATCTGCCTGTAACGGGGTACCATGAGCTTGCGCACCATCTCCGGAGAGATGAGGGGGCCGGACTTGTAGGCCATATCCTCCCAGAACCTGACGAAGTCCACCCTGAGGTCTTTGAGCGCCCTCCTGGCCACCCCCATATCCAGGTACAACACCTGGTCCATCATCTCTTCCACCAGCGCGGGGTCATCATAGAACATGTAGAGCAGGTGCTCCAGGCCGCACCACTCCCGGAGCACCCCGAAGAACCCGGAGAAAAGCACCAGCGTTGGGGCGTCCTGCCCGTTAAGCTGTTTAACGTAGGCATCCCAGTCTTTGGGCCAGCGCGCCGGGGTGTCCGGGTCCAGCCTCTTCTTGTATTCGTTCCAGGAGGCCCGGTCTTTCACCGGGTGGTCCGCAAAGAGGGGCATGCGCAGGGGATGGGCCTTGCTCACCTCCACCGTCTGCCCGCCGAAGGTTATCTCCCAGCGGTGCCGCTCATCCTCACGCACCACCCTGCGCTCAAAGGGGGGCACCACCGGCGGGGTAATGAGGTAATGGCCGGGGCCCTGCTGGGTGGGGTCTTCTTTAAGGTCGGCGCGGTTGACCCCGCAGACGATCTCCTGGGTACTGCGGATATGGTCGAGCTGGAAATAGGCGTTGAAGCCGGCGGCGGTCAGAATTTCCTTGGGGGCGCCATCCCGCCTGACCCATTCGGCAGGGGTCTCCGACCAGTACTTGTTGAACCAGTCATAGATGGGGACTTCCCCCGGCCGCTCGCCCAGGCAGAGTGCCCGGAACCTGGCCCGGTTGGGCATCGGTGCAGCGGTTTCTTGCATCGGCAGTCTCCTTCCATTATGAAAAGCTGTGGGCGGTATTGCTTTCAGTATAATACTAATTCTGCGGGGCAAACAAATCCGCGGCCAGCCGGAGAGGCAGCGCCCTGTCCCGGCCATCAAAGCGCCGCATACCTTCGATTTTCAGGGCAGGGAGGTTCGTAGCGACAGGCTAAGCGCCGTAGGCCTTAAGGTAAAGCTCCACTATCTCTTCCTTGCTGGCGGGGCGGGGGTTATTCCCCGGGCTGCCGCTGGCAAGGGCATCCTCGCTCATCCGCGGGGCGAATTGCTCCAGCCTGGCTCTGTCCACGCCCAGGTCCGGCAGCGACGGTATGCGCACATCCTTTATCAGCTTTTTCACCGCCTCCGTCCCCTTCCGGGCGGCATCCAGCTCGGAGAGGCCGCTGACCTCCACGCCCATGGCCCGGGCAATGTCAGCGTAGCGGGCGGGGTTACCGCTCAGGCTGAACTCCATCACCGTGCCCAGCAGCGCGGCGTTGGAGGCGCCGTGGCGGACGTGGAAATAGGCGCCTATAGGACGGGCCATACCATGCACCAGCGCCACCGAGGCATTGCTGAAGCCGATTCCCGCTTCCAGCGCCCCCAGCATGGTCTTCTCCCGCGCCTCCAGGTCAGCGCCGTGGTTGCAGGCCTGGCGCAGGTTCTCCGCGATGAGCTCAACGGCGGCCAGGCAGAAGACATCGCTAAGCGGCTGGGCTTTCACTGACGTATAGCCCTCGATGGCGTGGGTGAGGGCATCGATGCCGGTGGCGGCGGTGATGTCCGGGGGCAGGGACAGGGTCAGCCGCGGGTCCACGATGGCCACGTCCGGAATGATGAAGGGGCTGCCGATGAGCATCTTCACATCGGTTCTGGTGTTGGTGACGATGGTGAAGGGGGTGACCTCGCTGCCGGTGCCGGCGGTGGTGGGCACGGCCACCACCGGGCTGCCCTTCTGCCGTGTCCCATATAGTCCTCTATGGAGCCCGGGTTGGTAACCATTATGCCTATGGCCTTGGCGGTGTCCATCGGGCTGCCTCCGCCCACGGCCAGAAGAAAGTCACAGCCGTTCTCCCGGTAGGTCTCCAGCCCCTCCTGCACGTATTCGGCGATGGGCTCGGTGTTGGCCCCGTCATAGACGGCAAAGTCGATGCCGCTCCGGCGCAGTGATTCCTGCACCGGGTCCGGGACGCCCAGCTTCATCAGGTTCTCATCACTGACGATGAGCGCCTTACTGACATTGAGCTTCTTGCACTCTTCACCCACCTGCTCCGCAGCGCCGGAGCCGGTGATGACCACCCCGGGGGTGCGAAAGGTCTTTACCGGCAGCATATTACCCTCCTGAACAGCATATTCAAGCGATGCCGAAGAATCCTGCACCACTTTATTACATTTGCCCCGCCCCGTCAAAGATGCTTTTTAGAACCTCTCTTATCTCCCTTATACCAAAGCGAGACGACCAGTCCCCCCCCCCCTGCAAAGGGAGCCAGAGGGAGAATTAGTAGATAAACAAACCTCGGCT
>CAZZAU010000122.1:0-5300 GCA_964652725.1 uncultured Dehalococcoidaceae bacterium
GCACTTCGCCTTCCAGCCCCACGGGAAAACCGAATCGCTGCGGGCCGCCCGTGTACCGGACCAGCAGCTCTCTTTTTTCCGTGGCCGGAAACACTACGTCAATAGCCGGGCGAATGGCCTTTTTCTCCTCCGGCTCCAGCGCTTCACGCAGGAAATCCCTCAGCAAAGTCCCCATCATAATGCCGAAGATGGCGGACATGCCAAAAGCCAGGGCGGCGTCCAGTATTCTCTGCATATCGAGAGGGGTGAAGCGCCTGTCCTCCATCGCCCTGGCCATCTCGATTACGACGCCCGTTTGCTGAGGTTGATACATCATTGGAGTTAAGCCTCCAGCTCTCCAATAATGGTGTCGGACACGCGCTGTATGGTTTTAAGGTTTTCGCGGAGGACTGCCTCGTCTTGCGCCCACAGAGCGACGTAGGGGAATGACCTGACGCCGGTGTCGAAGCCGTAATGTGCCCCGACAACGTAAGCGGCGCTCTCGGCGATGGTCTCGGCGTCCCTTCTCGGTATCCGGAATACGTCTTCCGAGTAGTAGTGCGCTATCTCGTGCAGCAGGGTCTTGAGCTGCTGCGCCGGCGGCTCTTCGGGGCGCACCCAGATTTGGTCCGGCGCGCTATACTGACCTTTAATACCCGGGTCCTGATGCGGACGGGGCTCGAAGCTGACGGTAACGCCTCTTTGCCTCATTAGCGCCCTGAGCCTGGCGAACAGCTCCTCATCGGCCTCGCCGGTGAGCGCCGGCACCACGAACTCCGGCAAGGGCTCACCTTCGGTCTGGTCAATGTCAAAAACATGCACGACGAGGAACCGGGGCTCCGCCTCCGCTACCCTTTCCTCGGTCGCTCCCCATGCCCGGAGCTGCCGCTCCGCCTCGCGTTTTCTTTTGTACTTTCCCACGAGGTGTCCTTGTTTGTAGACGCCCCACTCTTCGCCAAGGCGCTGTATTCGCCACCGCGCCCCATCGGCATGCCGCATCCAGGTAACATCCGCAGCGCGAAAGCTGGGAGCGAAGATGGCGATGCCTGTTTCTCCCTTCCTGACCCAGCGCCCGAGGTCTTTCCAGGTATTGAAGCCGGCGACGTGGGTGGCGTCGGGCCTCTGCATCATGATGAGAAGCTGGTTATTCCAGCTGTAATTATGGAAGCGAGACATGGCGATAAGGTAATTGCGAAACTCGGGGCTGGTCAGGATGCGCTGGACGCCGTCCTTGAGCATCCTTTGCAGGGCATCGGACTTTGTCTCGCCCGGCTCCAGTTGAACTGCCGGCAGGTAATCGACCGACAGCGCGAAATCGGGAAGCGGCAGCGGGTCGATTCCGGGTATCGGTTCGCCGCCCTCAAACGTAGTCTGCGGATGCAGCCCGGCCTTTGACGTGTGCTCTTTCTCCATGTGCCGCTTGAGGGCATCCGACCTGGTGGTTCTGTTATACTCCGGAATCTCTATGACCTTGTGGCAGATAGGGCAGGTCACAGTGACCGCCTTCGTCTGAGAAAGCCGCCTGGGGGGTTTCTCCCCTGCGACATCTGTTACCAGGGACTTTACCAGCCCAAACATCAAGGCGATAAACATCAAAGACATGCCAAAGGCCAGGGCGTCATTCATCTGGTCCTGCTGAGTCCGGTAGTAGATTATGCTGCCATCTTCCGTCACCAGATATGTCACCAGGTCACCTCCTTAAACAGATGCCCAATCTCGCTCTGTGCGGTAATCTTGACGACATTGGCGGCTATCCACTGCATTGCCTCCATGTGAACCGGGGTCAGGTCGTCGGCTTCGCCGGTGCGTTTGAACTGCCGGTGGTGCGCCAGCTCATGGACCAGGGTATCGATGACATTGTGAAGCCGCGGCATCTGCGCCATGTCGATGTAGACCTCGTTGGTGGTAATACTGTATAAGCCGGCGGTCCTGACGCGGTCGCTGGCGGGCGGGATAATGGCAGCATACACCCCGGCCGGCGGTGAGAACGGGAACACCCGGCTGGTTATCTCCCGGGCCAGTTTCAGGTGGGCGCGGGGCACCGGGTCCAGGCGTTCCTCAGGGACAATTTCCACCTCACGCAGTCGCTCCTGGGAAGCCCTGACCAGCGCCGCGTCGGTGGTAATCACCCGGGACAGAGTGTCCCGGGCGGTGGCCAGTATGGATACCGACTTGTAGTTCAGGTGCTTGA
The DNA here is from genome assembly GCA_964652725.1 of uncultured Dehalococcoidaceae bacterium. GTDB lineage: Bacteria > Chloroflexota > Dehalococcoidia > Dehalococcoidales > RBG-16-60-22 > CAZZAU01. Next base: position 2,171 of record CAZZAU010000122.1, read on the forward strand.
CCATGCCGTCCCACTTCGGGTCGGTGCGGATGACGGCCGGGGGCTCAAGGGGGTCGGGGTGCATGACATTGCGCCACGCTTCCCGCCAGACGGAGGCGTTGTCGCCGACAAAGTCGGCATAGTCTCTTCCTGTTACCGGCTCGCGCCCCATGTCCCAGGCGCTCATGCTGACCATGCGGCTTTCATCTGTTTCGAGCAGCGGCGGCTCCTTTATCATCTGGAGGAAGACCTGCAGGTGCTCCACTTTGGTAACACAAGTCCATAGCCGCCCGATATCAGCCCACATCTGATGCTCTTCCTTCGCCGCATGGCGGTCGGGGGCCATATCGAATGACCACAAATTGTAGCTGTAAGGACTGGAAATATCCTGCATGTAAATATCGCGGGCATATATCCGTGACGCCCCGGCGCCCTTCTCATACCAGCCGCTGGGAGGAGACGCTGCAAACTCATGCTCTATGAGCTGGTTAAAGCGGCGAATGGGTTCGTGCAGCAAGCTTGGTCCTTCGGCGACGATAGACTTCTTCGGCAGGTTTACCGCAAACCTGTCCTCAAAGGCAGTTCCGGTGTAGCCCACAATGTGAAAGATGGTGCCGGCCCTTCTGCCGTTAGACCTCCACAGCGCCGCCAGGGTCTCTGCCCTTCCGTTGACCTTCTGCTCCAGGAAGATTATCCAGAGCTCCCGCCCCGCCGTTTCCACGCGGACGGAATAGCCCAGGCGCACCAGAGCCAGCGCAGCGATTTTCATGCCCTCGCCAAACTTGCCCCGGGCGTAATCCGGCTTGAGCTTCGGCGGCCCGAGGAGGAAATCGGCGACGGCAACGCCCTTGCCCACGTCGCGGATATAGAGACCTTCGTCATCATAGCCCCAGGTGTAGTTTTCAGTCTCATCCAGGGCATTTTGGACGATGTCTCTGATTGCCTGCCATTCTCCCCAGTCCTGCCGCCAGGTGGAAGTGGGACCGATAACGATGAGCTGCCAGCCATGAGGCTTCCAGTTTCTGTCGAATTCCTCCATGGTGAGGACTTTGGGTGGCGCTGCGGTTATGGCCATCTTTCCTCCTGTTACTTCAGCCCTTTAGCTCGCTTTATTGCCTCTTGAAAGGCGGTGTCCAACTTCTCGCGGTAGCCGATGTCATCAATGGTATAGGCCAGGAACTCCGGGCTGTCGGGCAGAAACTCAAGCTCTTCTTTACGGGGACGCGGTCGCCTCGGCTCGGTGGGGATTACTGCCTGCGGCTCCAGCCGCTCCTCAACCACCCTGCCTTCAGGCAGTCGTATCTCGCCGTAAAATACCACGCCAGTCTCAAGCTCCCCTACATTCGGGTCCCTGTCGTATATCCTGAGTTTAACCGTATGCTTTCCAGCATACCTGGCCCTCCTGATGGCAAATTCCCTGGCCGCCCTTTGCGCCTTGCTTATAGAGGCGTAGCCTGTCTTTATCAGTATCTCGCCGGTCTCCGGGTCGAGAATGAACCAGGAGTATTCGCCGTTCCGGGGTATTACCGCTGGCAGCCGCTGGGGATGTCTCTTTTCCCATGCCTCCCACATCAACCTGGCCTCTTCATCGCTGATTTTCTCGCCCAGCCTCACCAGGTCGCGAATGTACTCAAAAAACAGAAAGTCTTTACGCGCCTCAGGCGGCAGCTTGGGCATTACGGCAATGCCGCCCTTCCCGGTCTGCGGTTGGTATTTGTCGCTGCTGGCTATAAGCCCCACGCTTTCGGCATAGTCCAGGACGCTCTCTTCAAAGGCTCTCCCCGTTATCGTCTGGTGCCTGATATCACCCGGCTTAAAGAAGCCCTGCTCAAACATCTCCCTGGCATCCTCGTCCCACCATTCGGCGATGGTCTTGTCGGTGCGCTTGTCGGTGAGCCAAATGCCCATGCGGTCCCGCTCCGCCCAGGTGCCGATTTCAACGTCATACCTGCTTAGCTTACGTCTCCTGGTCTGCGGCAGGTTTTGAGGCTGCGCCGAGCTTCCCGTTGAGGGTCTGAGCGATTGAATGGTAGCAATGCCATATCGCCCGTCCTCAAGCTGTATAAGAACGTCATCCGAGCGCCCACGATACCTGAGCTCCACTATTTTGACAGTGACCTCTTTTGTTGCCCTGCGGAATTCGCCCGTGATATTACCCATATACTCAACATGATAGCCGTAGCCTGGTAGGATGACAGCTTTCTGGGAAGTGGTTAGTTCCGTCTGCGGCAGTAGCCTCTCGCCTCTGGGGCCGTAAAGCTCCGGTTTTTCCTTCGGCGGCGCCAGGGCAGCCTCGACAAAGCCCCTGGCGATGGCGGTCATAAAGACGGCCATTACCGCGAAGCCCATGAAGCCCACCATGGCGGACATCCAGTCGGTTTCTGCGGGTATCATCAATGGCTGCAGCAACTCCATAAAGGCTCGGTCGCCAGCATCGATGCCCTCAAGCTCGCCGGCGTTTACCTCAAGGAAATAGCGCGCCGGCAGCGTTGAGGTCACAAGGAGGCCCGGCTCAATATCGTGGTAGACCTCGGTTACCACCATCGTCTCGGAAAGGAAGGCGATATCAATGGGAAAGAGCATGGGTTCAGTGGTGACCTGGATTACCTGCGTCCAGCCAGTGTCGAAGAGCATGCCCGTGTCCGGGGCAAGCTCTGGAAGCCCTCCCAGCCCCTGAGCCAGCTCCCAGGGGGTATCGGCAATGCTGACCGTCCACTGTTTATCTCTGATAGTTACTATCGCTTCTCCTGGCATCCTTTCACCTCGCAGTCATTATTACCCTAGTTCTTTGGCCGCCGCAGCTACGCCCGGGCCGGTAATAGCGCCTGCCATAATCTGAGAAACCATGCCCAGGGCCATGGTCGCCACGCCAAGGCCCACCACCCCCTCGGTCATCTGGCGGGCAATGTCAGGCACTTGAGGCGGCAGCAACGTTGACGGCGGACCCTCCTGCATGGTGTAGTAGATGCCATAGCCCAGCGGACCGTAGCCCACATAGGCTGGTACCATTACCGAGTATTTCATTTCTCCCCTCCTTGAATCGTCAGATAAAGCCGTTCTTAACCAGCAAGTCAGCCCGATGCCCGCCGCCCCCCGGCACGGCTATTCCCAGGTCATCACCGTAGAAGGTTTCACCGCACTCTGTCACCAG
>CAZZAU010000123.1:0-4407 GCA_964652725.1 uncultured Dehalococcoidaceae bacterium
CCGGAGTCACCATCTATGAGGACAGGATATTCATCCCTGAGGAAATCGACGCCGTCTGCCAGCACTTCAACATAGACCCCCTCATCTCCATCGGCGAGGGAACGCTGGTGATAGCGGCCACTCCGGAAAACACCCCCAAACTGATAGCGGAACTGGAAAAGAGCTGTATCCCGGCCTGGGACATCGGCGAGGTTACCGCCGCAGAAAGAGTCTTCGTGCGCAAGGACGGGAAGAAAGAAGAGCTTGCTCCGGTCAAGGTGGACCCGTTCTGGGCAGCCTACTTCAGCACGCTGAGAGGGTAAACAAATGAACGACGAGCGGCAGAAAGACCTGGTGCTGGGCAATATGGTGCGCGCCGTGCACCTGCTGCGTGGCAGCGCTGACTTTGCCCTGCTTATGCCGGAGGTCAGGGTCAATCTGGTTTATGCCCTGCCCGGCGCGCGGACGCCGGATGAAGTGGCCGCCATCGAGGGGAGGATAACGGTGGTGGGGGGGCGCGCCCATGCCCCCGGCCTGCCCACCTGGGCCGCCTCCGATCATATGGCGCGGCTGATAATAGAGGTGCGCAAATATGACCCGGAGGTCAACGCCGGTATAAACTTCCGGTGCGATGACGCGGTGACCGGAGTGGTCAGGCGCTACTGCACGGAGAAGGGGTTGACCTTCGGCTGGATCGACCGTACCAGGGAGCCGGCGGAGGTGGCCGGCCCGGACCGGAGCTCTATGCCCTGGAAGATAAGCTACCTGAACAGCACCTATGGCAGCGTGCCCCGGCTGTTCTACGAGGGAGAAGGGTGGGGCAAAGAGCCGCTCTTTGTGGCGCTCGGCAGCGATGCCGTGGCCGTGGCGCAAATCGCCGTTGACATCGCCGGGCGATACATACTTGAAACGGGTTGAAAACCCCGAATCCTCTCTATCCCCCTTTACCAAAGGGAGGCGATTAGCTTCCCCCATTCGTTAAAGAAGGATTAAGAGGGATTTCCCAGGGTGAGAGGTCGGAAAATAGCCTCGGAGGAAGATCATTTGACCAGAGTGGTGGTGGCTATGAGCGGCGGAGTGGACTCGTCCGTGGCCGCCGCTCTCCTGAAAGAGTCAGGCGGTGAAGTAATTGGCGTCACCATGCAGGTATGGCCCGCCGGCGGGGATAGCTCCGGGTGCTGCGGCAGCGGTGCCGTGGAAGACGCCAGGAAGGTAGCCCACAGGCTGGGCATCCCCCACTACGTGCTGAACTTCCGGGGCGTCTTCGCCCGCAGAGTCATCGCCGATTTCTGCGAGGAGTACCGCCGGGGCAGAACACCCAACCCCTGCGTCAGGTGCAATCAGTACATCAAGTTCGATGCCCTGCTGGAAAAAGCCAGGATGCTGGGCGCCGGATACGTCGCCACCGGCCACCATGCCCGCATCGAAAAGGACGGGTCCGGCGGACGTTTCCTGCTCAAAAAGGGGGCCGACCGGCAGAAAGACCAGTCCTACTTTCTTTACGTAATGACGCAGCCGCAACTGGAGCACACCCTTTTCCCCGTCGGCCACCTGACCAAGGAAGAGGTGAGGGAAAAAGCCCGCAGCCTGAAGCTGCCGGTGGCGGAACGGCCGGAAAGCCAGGACATTTGTTTCATCCCCGACAACAATTACGCCAGGTTCTTGAGGGAATATATCCCGGAATCAGCACAGCCCGGCCCGATACTGGACGAAGGGGGAAACGTTATCGGCACGCACCGCGGCCTTATGTTCTACACGGTGGGCCAGCGCAAGGGGCTGGGGATAGCCGCTCCGGAGCCCCGGTACGTGATTGCCCTGGAACGGGCCAGAAACGCCCTGGTGGTGGGGAGCAGGGAGAAGGCCTTCGGTGATGAGCTTACCGCCTCACATCTGAACTGGATCACCCTGGATAACCCCCCCGGCCCCCTGCGCGTCACGGCCCGCATCCGCTACCGCCACCCCGGGGCAGACGCCGTTACAATCCCGCTCGGACGTGATAAAATATACGTAAAGTTCACCCGCTCCCAGTGGGCCATCACCCCGGGACAGGCCATCGTGTTCTATAATGACGACACGGTAATCGGCGGGGGCACCATAGAGAAGGCGGGCAAACCCGAAAATCTGAAAATGGAGTTGGCCGGGAATGGCGTCAGTAGTAGCCGTCTGTACCAGTAACAAGAAGGGCATCAGGAAAGATCCGGTCGGGAGGGGGGTGTTGCAGGAAGAGCACGGCCTGGTGGGCGATGCCCATGCCGGGGTGGTAGCCAGCCGCCAGGTGAGTCTGCTCGCCATCGAGAGCATCGGCAAGATGCGGCAACTGGGGATGGAGCTGCAGCCCGGAGATTTCGCCGAGAACCTGACCATCGAGGGCCTGGACCTCTGCCACCTGCCGGTGGGCACCAGGCTGGCGGTTGGTGAGGAAGTCGTTCTGGAAATCAGCCAGATAGGGAAAGAGTGTCATACCGCCTGCGCCATCCGCCGCAAGGTGGGCCAGTGCATTATGCCTGAGGAAGGAGTCTTCGCCCGGGTGGTGCGCGGAGGCACGGTCAAGGCGGGGGACGGCGTGAAAATCGGGGAGAAGCTATGATAGGCACCGGGGAATCCCTGGCTGAACGGATACTGGAGCTGAAGAAGCAGCGCAATGCCGTCATCCTGGTGCATAACTACCAGCTGGGCGAGGTGCAGGACATCGCCGACTTCGTGGGCGACTCTCTGGGACTGAGCCAGAACGCGGCCAGAACAGAGGCGGATGTCATCGTTTTCTGCGGCGTTCACTTCATGGCCGAGACGGCGGCCATCCTCTGCCCGGATATGACCGTCCTGCTTCCGGACCGGCACGCGGGTTGCCCGATGGCCAACATGATAACTCCGGAGAGACTGCGCCAGAAGAAAAAGGAGCTGCCCAACGCTACCGTGGTCTGCTATGTCAACTCCACCGCCGCCGTCAAGGCGGAGTCTGACATCTGCTGCACCTCGGCCAACGCCGTCGAGGTGGTAAAGAGCGTGGACAACGATGAAATACTCTTCGTCCCGGACCAGTATCTGGGTCATTACGTCTCCACCAGGGTGGACAAGAAGATACACCTCTGGCCCGGCTATTGCCCCACCCACGCCCGCATCCTGCCCCAGCATATCATCCGCCTCAAAGAAGAGTACCCGGCGGCCAGGGTGGTGGTCCACCCCGAGTGCCGCCCCGAGGTCATCGCTTTGGCGGACGAGGTGGTCAGCACCGGGGGTATCATCCGCTACGCCCGCCGGGATGACGTGCGGGAGATGATAGTGGGCACCGAGATGGGCATCATCCACCGGCTCAGGAAGGAAAACCCCGGCAAGAGGTTTATTCCCGTGTCCGAGCAGGCGGTATGCCCCAATATGAAGCTCATCACCCTGGAGAAGGTGCTGTGGTCACTGGAGAGGATGAAGCCGGTGGTGAAGGTGCCGGAGCCGGTACGCCCCAAGGCGAAAGCAGCCGTGGAAAAGATGCTGGCCATCGTGTGATTCTGGCCTATGGAAGCCGCGGACTGCATCATCGTTCTGGTCACCACCGACAGCGCCGAGACGGCGGAAGAGATCGCCCGGACGCTGCTGGAGAAGAAGAAAGCGGCCTGCGTGAACATCGTGCCGGAGGCAGATTCCCTTTTCTGGTGGGAGGGCAGGATAGATTCGGCGCGGGAAAGGCTGCTCATCGCCAAGAGCCGGGCGTCAGCGCTGCCGGAAATAATCGAACTGGTCAGGAAAGTGCACAGCTACGACGTCCCGGAGGTTATCGCTCTGCCCATTACCGGCGGCAATCCGGACTATCTGAAATGGATCCGGGACAACACCGGCTAGCGCCGTCCTGGCCGTTCGCCTCTTTCTATTTCAGCTCAGCCAAGGAAGCATAGAGAATGTCCAGCATCTGGTCTGCTTCTTCCCGGGTGGTGATGATGGGCGGGTTGAAGCGCAGTCTGGCGTAGTCCTTGGCCAGAGAAGTGCGGACATACAGCCCTCTGTCCAGCGTCTCCCTGGCCAGCCTGGCGACGGCGGCGGCACCGAATGGGGCCTTGCTCTTCTTGTCCCGCACCAGGTCCAGTCCCAGCATCAGACCCCTGCCGCTGATATCGCCCGCGCAGGGCAAATCGCTGAACTCCCGGCGCAGCCGTTCCAGGGCGTAGCCACCCACCGCTTCGCCGTTCTCCACCAGCCTATCCCGGATGATTAGCTTCAATGCCGCCCTGGCGGCGGCCGCGGCGATGGGGTTGCCGTGCTGGGTGAAGCCGTGCCACAGCATGGTGCCCTTGAGCCCCTCGAAAACGCGGTCGCCGATGAGCGTTGCACCGAAAGGCAGGTAGCAGGCATCTATGGCCTTGGCCACGGACATCAGGTCCCAGTCTACATCCCAATGGTCCCGTGCCCACATCCGGCCGGTGCGGCCGAAGCCCGTCTGCA
>CAZZAU010000123.1:4417-5263 GCA_964652725.1 uncultured Dehalococcoidaceae bacterium
CGATGAGCAGCACGTCGTACTCATTGCATAACTTTCTGATGATGGGAAAATACTCGGGGGGTGGGACCACGTTGCCTGCCGCCCCCAGCACCGGCTCCGCGATGAATGCGGCCACGCTTTCCTCGCCTTCGGCGCGGATGACCTTCTCGGCGTAGCGGGCGCAAAGAATACCGCAGGCCGGATAGCTAAGGTCGAAGGGGCAGCGGTAGCAGTAGAAATGGGGCGCCTGGATGAAGCCGGCGGCAAGCGGCGCGTATCCGGTCCAGAAGGCCCCGCTCCCGGCACGCGTGGCCGCCGCCGCGCCCAGCCCGGTGCCGTGGAAGGAGTGCTGCAGGCTGATTATCTTGTACTTGCCCCTGCCCTGTACGTGCCAGTACAGGCGGGAGAGCTTGATGGCCGTCTCCACCGCCTCCGTCCCCCCGTTGGTGAAGAAGAAATGGGACAGCCCGCGCGGGACCACTGCGGCGAAGTCGCGGGCGAACTCGATGATGGGGACGTTGGACTGCCTGCCCAGAAGGTGGGCGAACTGCAGTTTCCGCGCCTGCTCGCAGATGGCATCGATGATGTCTTTCTGGCCGTGCCCCAGCGTGTTGCTGGTCTGCTGCGAGGCGGCGTCGAAATAGGCTTTCCCCTCGGTATCCCAGCAACGGACGCCTTCCGCCCTTTCGATGACGGGGCCTATGTCCTCGTTACCCACCACGCCGAAACCGTGAATCAGGTGCTTGCGGTCCCAGGCCATAAGCTCTTCGGTTCTCTTGCTGACCATCTCCTCCCCCCTGGTCTGACTTATCCGGACGGGACTATGGCTAATACTAAGTCTCCCCGCCCCCACTGTCAAGCCGGCCT
>CAZZAU010000124.1:0-5257 GCA_964652725.1 uncultured Dehalococcoidaceae bacterium
CTTGCTTCCCTTGACGTCGTCGCTGTAGGCCCGGAAAGCTTTCTCGATGGCCTCGCCCAGATTGGCGTACTTCTTGACAAATTTGGGGGTGAAGGCCTCGAAGTAGCCGAGCATATCGCCGATGATGAGCGCCTGGCCGTCCGTGTACACCCCCGCGCCTATGCCCAGCACCGGGATTCTGAGCATATCGGTGATGATTTTGCCCACCTCCGGCGGCACCGCTTCCACCAGCAGGGCGAAAGCGCCCGCCTTTTCGATGGCCAGGGCGTCCTTGATAAGGTCCATGGCGGTGTCCGCGGTGCGCCCCTGCGCCTTGAAACCGCCCAGCTGGCCGGAGCTCTGCGGCGTCAGGCCGATGTGGCCCATCACGGTCATACCCCCGTCCACGATGCCTTCAATCTGCTTGACCACCCTGCGGCCGCCTTCCAGCTTGATGGCGTCCACGCTGGCCTCCTTGAAGAACCGGCCGGCGTTGAAGATGGCATCCGGCACCGAGACCTGGTAGGAGAGGAAAGGCATATCGCCGATGATGAAGGTATTGGGGGCGCCTCTCCTGACTATCTGGGAATGCTGGATCATCTGGTCCATTGTCATCGGCACGGTTCCGGGCAGGCCGTGCACCACCATCGCGGCGCTATCGCCCACCAGTATCATGTCGATGCCCGCCTTTTCGCAGAAGCTGGCCATGGGGAAATCGTAGGCGGTGAGGAAGGTGATTTTGTCGCCCTTCTTCTTCATCTGGGCGAAATCGAGAATGGACTTCTTTGGCATTGTCTCCTCCTTTCTTTACTTCGGCCGGGGTACCCTGAGGTCTTCCGGCCCCTGCTTTGATAGTTTCAGTTCCGGGCGCTCCTGGCCCACCAGCTCGATGATGTTCTTGATGGAGCGTATCTTCTCCCGCCCCAGCTCCGCCAGCCCGTCCTCCGAGGTGCTCCAGGGCATATACATCGCCAGCCCCGGCCCCGGCTCCATCTTGAAGTAACAGGGCGCGGCCACCCGGGCGATTTCCGGCGTCTCGTAGATGCGGTTGTAGCCGCCCATGGATGTCCAGAGCTGGATGTGGATGTCCAGCGGCAGGCTGACCGCGCTGCGTATGGAGGCAAGCTGCGGCAGGGTGAGGTCGGCCACCGGATTGCAGCTCCCCGCCCCCAGCGTTTCCACAAGTTTCACCCCGGTGGCGTTGGCGTGGCCGGCGAAGATGGAGACCTTGAACACGATGTCTCCGGGCAGGTCCCCGTTCTGCTTCATGGTGTTGAGCAGGGCGAGGACGCCCTCGTCCCAGACCAGGAAGCCGCGGAAGCCCAGCTCGATGCACCGCTCCATATCCATCAGGTAGTGCCTTACCTGGTCCATGCCCCGCAACCTCAGCCCGGAGATGGCGCCTTCCGGCGTGGCTATCTGCCGGCCGGTATACCAGGTGGGCCTGGGGCCGGGAGTCATGATGACCTCCACCTGGCCGTCATGGGCGATTCTGGCGAACTCGGCAAGCTGCTCCCGGGTCAGCATGGATGCCCCCCGCACCACCGAGATGGAGCGGTGAAAGGGGACTCCCTGTTTTCTGGCCTCGTCGATGGTGGCGGCCAGCACTTTGGGCGTCTCTATTCCGGATATCTCCACCCGGTAGTGAGCGCCGTCGGGGAAGGTCCTGGGAGAGGTGGGCAGGTCATAGCAATCCGCGCCGGGGAACCCGGCCCTTTCTATGGCCTGCACGATTTTGTCCATACTTGTACCTCCACTTGTTCAATGAAGGGGAACGGGTATTGAAGCCCGCTCACAAGATTATTACAACGGCCTGTGCTTGTCAAGAAAAGGGGCGGTGGCATGGCTGGACAGACTCTCCGAACAGCTACAGGGCCTGTTTGCTGAAAACGATGTGGAACACGCAGAGGTTGAACCGCTCATTCCGCACCGCGTCTGGACCCGGCTCCTGTTCCACCGGCCCGGAGGCGCGGAAAGCCGGGGGCACCGCGGCCAGCAATGTCTTAACGTCTTTCAGCCAACCGGCGGTGTATAGAGAACGTTTGCGCCGGTTGTAGGGGAGGTCTGCCGTCAGGACCAGGCGGCCCCCGGGCCTGAGCACCCTGAGAAACTCCCGCAGGCTACCGGCAAAGGCTTTCCTGTCCAGGTGCTCCACGGTGCTGATGCAGAACAGCGTGTCTATGCTTTCGTCTTTCAGCGCCATCCTGCGCAGGTCGCCCACAATGTAATTCAGCGCCGGCTTGTGTGCGTATTTCCGCGCCTCCCCGATGGCGGCCGGGTCACTGTCAATGGCGTAGGCTTCTTTCGCCGCATCGGCGAGGATATATTTCAGGGGATGGATGTCCCCGCACCCTGCGTCCACTACCCGCTCTCCGGCCACGATTTGCTGGCACGCCCAGGGATACTCGTACTTTCTGGACCACCATTTCTCCGGCAGGCAGTACCCCCCGACCTTGCTGCTGCTCGGGTCAGTTATCTTGAAGAACCCGTGCGTCATATTCCGGGAACCCTCTCCGCAATGGTGTCCGCTATCCGCTGCGCCGCCCTGCCGTCGCCGTAGGGGTTCGGCCCCTGCCAGCGTGGGTCTCCGTCCGCCCAGCCGAAGTTCTCTGTCAGCCTCGTCCCGATGACCCTGGCCATGCCCGCCTCCACTCCTTCCGGCCTCTCCGTGGTGTCGCGGCAGACCAGGACTTTCTTCCGGAAGCTGCAGGCTTCTTCCTGTACGCCGCCGGAGTCCGTGATGATGAACCGGCAGGCGCTTATCTCTCTGATGAAAGCGTCGTATTTGAGCGGGGGCCGCACTTCGATGTTGGGGGCCGCCAGCCTGTCCCGGTGCATCCTTACGTTGGGGTTGGGGTGCATCGGGAAGATGAACCTGTAGTGCGGATGCTCCAGGGCCAGCCCGTTGAGCTGGGTGAACAGGGAGACCATATTGCCGCCAAAGTTCTCCCTCCGGTGCAGGGTAACCAGTATCCGGTCTTCATAGGTTACCGGCAGGTTGAAGTCCAGGCATACATCCACGATGGTGTTCCCGGTCAGGTGCACGCCGGGGGCGCCCTCTGCTCTGAGAGCCTCGTACGCCCTTCTGGTGGGCGCCCAGTTGTACGTCGTCAGCCTGCCCAGCAGGGTGCGGTTCATCTCCTCCGGGAACGGGCTGTACCTGTTGTGCGTCCTGAGACCGGCCTCCACGTGACCCACCTTTACCTTGTGGTAGAAAGCCATCAGCCCGATGAGGAAGGCAGAAGAGGTATCCCCCTGGACGATGACCAGGTCCACCGCGTTTTCCTCCAGCAGCGCCGGGAATTTCTGTCCCAGGGAAGTCATTATCCCGTTCAGGCTCTGGTCGTGCTGCATGATGGCCAGACTGTAATCCGGCGGCGGCACCAGGTGTTTGACGTCCTCGTACAGGTCCATATGCTGGCCGGTGAACACCGTTTTCAGCGCCATCCCGCGCCGCCCCAGCTCGGCGATTACCGGGGACAGTTTTATTATCTCCGGCCTGGTGCCGTAGCAGACCAGTATCATCGGACGGGTCTCTCCCGGTTTTCAGCCTTGCCGGCGGCAACGATGAACACGGAGCCGAACATTATGCCCGCCGTCCTGCTTGCGGCATAGCGTTCCCGCCTGGAAAAGGGCAGCCTGATTATGGCGCCGACGGTCCCCGGCCGCAGCCCCGCCTCGTCCAGCATATACTTCAGCAACTCGAAGCTGAACAGGGTGTGGTGCTTGCACTGCTTCAGCCGGCGGTAAACGTGCGATTGCGGCGATTTTCCGCTTAGAAAAATGCTGAGCCGGGAATAGAGGTTCAGATTATTGGGCACAGTAAGCAGCAGCCTGCCGTCCGGCTTCAATACGCGGGCCATTTCCCGGAACAGGAACACGGGGTCGAACACGTGCTCCGCCACATCGCCGGCCCAGACCACGTCAAAATAGCCGTCAGCGAAGGGAATGCCGTCCCTGTCCACATCACACACGGTGGCGTTTATGCCGCGTTCTTTTGCTTTTGCCACGGCCACGGAAGACATGTCAATTCCACATACGTCAAATCCCCGTTCCTTAAGCAGCAGGGAAATGGTGCCCACGCCGCAGCCCACGTCCAGCAACCTGCCCCCTGTTTGCGGCAGGAGGGAGAACATGACCTCCTCCTCCCTTTCAACGGGGTTTTCTGCGCCCGCGGAGTAGCGCAGGTTCTCGCGCTCTTCCGGCTTCACGGCTGCGCTCCCGGCTCGACCGGTTCCGGCACCACCCCGTCTGTTCTCATCCCCAGCCAGTAAAGCAGGGACTGGAGGGCGGTGGCGGTTATCAGGCCCCATACCGCGCCGGTGAGTCCCCACAGATAGATGGAAACCGCCATAATGAGAATCCTGAGGAAGGGGGAGACGTATGAACCCAGGGCGATGGCCTTCCGCTTCTTCTTGGCCGTGGTGAACTGTCCGAAGAACGCCGCCGGCAGAGATACCCACACCAGCAGAAGAAGCGTCCTGGAAAGGGAGACCGATTCCGCATAGCTGTCGCTGAAAAGGAGCAGCATCACTTCGTCGATGAAGAACCAGTACAGGAGAGAGCCGCCCGCTCCCACCACGGCCAGGGGCAGGAGGAGGCTTCTCGCTTTCTGCGCCACGTGTGTCATCTCGATGCCGTCCTGGCTGAACTTGGGGGTGAAGGGCCCCCAGGCGTACTTGGAGAGACCGTGCAGCTTCTGCGGAATCAAAAGGGCGATGGCGTACACCGCCAGCTGTTCTGCGTCCAGCAGGGCGCCGACCATAATCTTATCTATGTGTTGCGCCAGCACGCCGGCGGCGCTGGCGGCGGTGAGAAAGAAGCCGTATCCCCTGCATTCCGCGTCCACCCGCGCGTTTTCCATATAGCGCAGGCTGCGCCGGTAATAAAAGACGGCCAGGCCGGAGCTTACCGCCAGGTGGGCAACCAGGATAACAAGCAGATTGGACGGATACAGCAAAAGCGCCGCGATTACTGCGGCGGCGCCCGCCAGGGACTGCGTGCCGCGATACTTGGCCGCCAGGTCAAAGCGCCGCTTGCCGACGCTAAACGCGTCCCACAGCGTCGGCGCGTAGAAAAAGGGAAAGAAAACGCTGGACACCATCAGCGCTATGCCCAGCATCACTGACCCGGCGTAGTAATAATAGGCGCCTACCCCCAGCAGCGCCGGCACACCGAGCAGGCTCCACAGGAAGCTGGTCCGCACCGCCGCCGGATAGGAGCCGTCATTGCCCCGGGCCACCGAGCGCAGAACGGCGTTCTTCAGGCCGGGAAGAGA
>CAZZAU010000125.1:0-5187 GCA_964652725.1 uncultured Dehalococcoidaceae bacterium
GGCTACGCGCCGGCTGTCCGGACTGAACACGGGATGAGTGCTGACGTAATCATGGCGCTCCCCATCTTCGCCGTCCGTGACCACGAAAAACTCGCCCTCCACCTCCGCCACATAGGCCACCCGCTGGCTATCCGGACTGAATATCGGTGCCGTCCAGATAGCGGTGTATTCTTTACCGCGCTCGCCATCCACTACCATCGCCACACTGGGTCCTACTTCGGTAGGAAATCCGAAGCGCCTTGCATCCGGGCTGGCACTGGCAAGAAAGAAGGCGGCACCCAAATCCATATCGATAAGGAATGTCTCCGTTATCTCCCAGTCCGGGCCGGCAGGCTCAGGAGTGGGTGAGGGGGCGGGTTCGGCAGAGGGTCCTGGCACCTCCGCTGTACAGCCAGCAAACGCCAGGGCTATGACAATCACAGACAAGGCTACCGCGAGATACAAGTAGCGTGTTTTTCTTACCATAAATTACCTCTTTTGCGCATAAGTACACTCTCATACTAGCGTGGATAGAGAATTCTTTATGTGATAAAAGTCGCACCTGAGCATAACGTTCGCGATGTGAGGAAGACGCTCTATCTGTTATAATGGGGGCAATCTGTTCTGGAGGAGGATTGATGAGCTACGGTTCCGGGGATTTCCGCTACGAGCTGGTGGAGGGCTGGGCAAAGCTGCCCGAAGGCTGGACATTCCAAGATGCCTGCGGCGTGGCCATCGACAAACAGGGCCGGGCCTACGTGCTGAGCCGGGGCACCCACCCGGTGATGGTCTTTGACCGTGACGGCAATTTCCTGAGCGCCTGGGGAGACGGGCTTTTTCAGCGTGCGCACGGGGCCTGCATCGGGCCGGACGGCTCAATCTACTGTACCGACGATGAGCTGCACGTGGTCTATAAATTCAGCCCTGAAGGCGAACTGCTGCAGACGCTGGGCGATAAGGGAAAGCCTTCAGACACGGGCTACGTGCCGGAGTGGTTCGACTTCTTCTGGAGCCTGACCACCATCACCAGGAGCGGTCCGCCCTTCAACCGCCCCACCGGAGTGGCGGTAACCCCGGCAGGGGAGATATACGTTTCCGATGGTTACGGCAACGCCCGCGTCCACAAGTTTTCGCCGGAGGGCAGGCTCTTGCTTTCCTGGGGCGAGCCGGGCTTCGGTCCGGGCCAGTTCCGTCTTCCCCACGCGGTATGGGTTGACGGGCAGGAAAGAGTCTGGGTGCCGGACCGGGAGAACAACCGCATCCAGATCTTTGATAGCCGGGGAAAGCTGCTGGACGTATGGCCGGAAATCGTGCGCCCCTGCGGGCTGTGCATGGATGCCGAGGGCAATGTCTACGTATCAGAGCTGTGCCTGCGCCTCAGCATCTATACCGCAGACGGCAAACTGATTACCCGCTGGGGTAACGAGGGGGGAAGGGACAAGCACAAGGCCCTGTTCCTGGCGCCGCACAGCGTGGCCATAGACTCCAGAGGCGACCTTTACGTGGCCGAGGTATCCCTGACCTATCACGGCGTGGACAAAGGCACCAACGCCGTCCTGAAGTTCGTCCGCCGGTAGATGGCGCCCGGCGTTATATCTGCCGGCCGTTGGCCGGGGTCAGGGGTACAGTATTATCTTGCCTGCCTGGCCGCTTTCCGCCAGCTCGAAGGCCTCTTTGAATTGCTCCAGCGGGAAACGGTGGGTGACAATGGGCAGAGGGTCGAACTTCCCTGTCTCCAGCATCGCCTTTACCTGCCACCAGGTCTGCCAGACCACCCGCCCGAAGACTCCGTGCACCCTGGCTTCTTTCAGGATGATATCCGGGTGGAAATCGAACTCGATGGGCCCGGCAGGCACTCCCACCAGGCTCACCCTACCCTCGCGCCGGAGCGCCTTGAAGCAGAGGCGAGTAGCCTCTGCGCTGCCTGACAGCTCGATGGATACATCCACCCCCAGGCCGTCGGTGGCTTCCTGGATGGCCGGCACCGCGTCCTGCTCTTTGGGATTGATGAAAGTAACGTCTGGGAAGAGCTTACGCGCCATTTCCAGCCGTTTGGGGGCTATCTCCAGGCCGAACACCCTGGTGGCACCGAAGACCTTTGACGCGCCGATGGCGAACAGGCCAATGGGCCCGCAGCCGAAGACGGCCACGGTTTTGGCGTTTATATCGGCGGCCATGACGCCGTGCACCGCCACCCCCAGCGGCTCGTGAATGGAGCCCAGGTCCGCCGGCATATCCTTGGCGTGCTTCCAGCAGGCGCTCGCCGGCACCGCAGCGTATTCAGCGAAAGCGCCATTCATGCTCAGACCGAAAAGCTCCATCCGCTGGCAGTTCAGGGCGGCGCCGGTCTGACAGTAGTAGCATTCCCCGCAGAAGATATGCGGCTCGGGAGAGACGAGGTCGCCTTTCTGCACGTTGCTCACGCAGTCTCCCACCTCCATCACCTCCCCGCACGTCTCGTGCCCGACGATGACCGGGGTGCTGACCTGGCGCATAATGCCCGGCGAGGAGTGGTACATATGGATATCGCTGCCGCAGATGCAGGTGCCCTTCACTTTGATGAGCACCTGCCCAGGACCCGGCCTGGGTACGTCCATTTCTTTCAGTTCGAACCCCGGTTTAGCATCTGCCTTGACCAGTGCTTTCATCTGTGTCTGCTTCCTTTCTGGTTCCTTTTCGCTCTGAGCCTTTTTGTTTTTCGGCCGTTATCCGGCCAGCGCCGCGAGCATCTTGTCGGCGGCCTCTTTCGCTGATATTCCCGGCGTGACGCCGAGCTTCCTGGCCGCTTCGTTGACCGCGGAAACCTTGCCCTGCTCGTAGGTGCTGTCGCCGTCGCCGATTCTGGCGGTCATCGTATCCACCGCCGCCGCCGGGATGCCGTGCTCGTCCAGGAGCCTCAGGCCGGCGATGCCGGCGTCCTGCTTCCCTTTGCCAGCGTCATTGCCGATGGCACCCTTAACCTTGTTTTGCAGGAGATATTCGCAGGAGTTCAGTGCCTGATGGGAGCCAGTGATAATAATATCGTTGCTGTTACCCTCATCGACGTCCGAGGTGGTCTCCACGATGATAATCCTGGAACTGCCGGCCGTCTTGACCACTTTCTGTGTTCCGTGCTGCATTATCTGTACCTCCGGTTGCGCTAATCCTCGTTTATTTTCCCTTCAACGCGGCCTCGAACATCCTGTCGGCCGCATCTCTGGCAGACATTCCCGGCGTGATGCCGAGCTTTCTGGCTGTTTCATTGACCACCGATATCTCGCCTTCTTCGTAGGTGCTGGTGCCGTTGCCAATCCTGGCCGACATCGCGGCGACAGCCGCGCCCGGAATTCCCTTATCGTCGAGGATTTCCATACCGGCAATGCCGGCGTTGTCCAGGCCCTTGCCGGCGTCATTGCCGATCATACCCTTGATGCCTGCCTGGGCGGCATACTTACCCACGTTCAAGCCGAAGTGCGAGCCATCCACTACCACGTCATTCTTATTGTTCTCGTCGATAGAGGTGGCCGAGTTGGCGATGCTGATGCGGTAGCCGCCGGACTCCTTCACGATTTTGTGTTCTTCTTTCATATTTTGCTTCCTCCTAGATTCCGTTCAGGCTTTGGTGATATCCTTTACGCTCTTTTTCACGTTTTCCAGCTTCAGGATGTCTTTCCAGTCCGGTTTGAAAAGCTGTTCTCTGGCCTTGGTGGCGGCCAGTTTGGCCCCGTCCGAGACCGGGGCGCCGGCAAAATCGAACACTATGGCCGCGGTGGTGCGGATGTGGCCCATCAGAAAGTCGAAGGCCGCCTGCTGCGGAACACCCATCCGAACCACCTCCTCCATGGCCTCGCGGGCTATCATAAAGCAGGTCAGCACCAGGGTCTCCACCAGCGCCGGCTCCAGGAGCGCCATCTGTTCCGTGGTAACCCGGTGGGAGTGGGATACCGGCGCGAAGATGAGCCTGGCAATGGCCTCTCCTTTGGCATAGTCCTCTTCCGGGCCCTGGTGCAGGGAACACACGATGGGTTGTTTGGCTTTCACGCCGCCGAACCAGTCCCGCTGTGCTTCCAGGTCTGTCTCCTCGCCGAAGAGCGGTGGGTGGCAGGGATGGCTGACGAAGTAGGATATATCTTTCCGTTCCGGGAGCACGTCCGCATAGGCTGCCGCGGGGTCCAGTCCCATCACCATGGCACCGCTCTTGAGCTGGGGCACTATCTGGTGGCTGAGCTTGCCGATGAGAACATCCGGCACGCCCAGGATAACCACGTCTGCCTGTTGCAGCGCTTCCTCCTGCGCCGTCACCGTGAGGCCCAGCGCTGCGAGGCTGGCCTTCCCCGCCTCACCGACCTCAAGGTAGAGGGTCTTGTAGTCGGGATTGTCTTTCAGGTTCATGGTGATGCGGAGCCCCATCTTGCCGCCGGCGCCCATCAATGCGATAGTTGTCATGCTGGTTCTCCTGTTCGTTTTTTGTTCGGTCTAATGGTAGATTTTCCCCTGGCCATTTGTCAATGCGGTGTACCGGTCAACATCAATATAGCTGTTGGCACTACCCGGGCCGGCTGTGCCGCCGTCTTCTAAAGCGAAGTCTCCTTGCCCACAAATCTTCCTTCTTCCAGCCACTTTTTCCTGGCGGCGCTGTAATCGTCCCATTTAACAAAGCCTATGGGCAGGCTGATGCCTCCGTCCACCAGCAGGTAGGTGCCGGTTATCATTCTGGCGCGATTTGAAGCCAGGAATACCACCGCGTCCGCCTGGTCTTCCGGATAAGTGAAGTCCTGCAGGGACGTCCATTGCAGCATTTTCTCCCTGACCTCAGGGTTTATCCGGCTTTCCACCACTTCCGTCAGCGTGGGCCCTGGGCACACCGCGTTCACATTGATTTTGGCATGTCCCAGCTCGAATGCGCAGTGCCGGGTAAAGCCTATCACCGCCGCCTTGGCCGCGCTGTAGGCGATGCTTCCGTACATGGTCATCCGCAATCCGGCCAGCGAGGCGATGTTAACTATCTTGCCCCCACCCCCCTGCTTCATCACCTCGGAAACCGCCTTCACACAGTTAAACATTCCTTTCAGGTTGATGTCCATGGTCCAATCCCACTCTGAAGACTCCATATCCTCCAGCAAAGAGCCGTGGTCGCCGCCCACATTATTGACCAGGATATCTATCCCTCCCCATTTCCCCACGATGTCATCCACCATACCCTGGACTTCTTCATGCTTGATTACATTG
>CAZZAU010000126.1:0-5118 GCA_964652725.1 uncultured Dehalococcoidaceae bacterium
GGGGCCATCGTCCAGTTCGGCGGCCAAACGCCGCTCAACATCGCGGCGGAACTGGAGAAAGCCGGCGTCAAAATACTGGGCACATCTGTCAACTCCATAGACGCCGCCTCCGACCGCGGCCGCTTCAGCCAGATGATGAAGAAGTACGGTATCCCCATGCCGGAAGCAGGCACGGCCAGCAATCTGGATGAAGCCTTGATTGTGGCCGGACGCATCGGGTACCCGCTTATTGTGCGGCCATCATACGTGCTCGGCGGACGGGGTATGGAGATAGTCCACGATGAGGCGGACCTGAGGCTTTATGTCGGCGCGGCGGTGGGCGTAACGCCGGACCGCCCCATACTTATTGACCGCTACCTGGAGAATGCCATAGAAACCGAGGCTGACGCCCTGGCCGACAGAGAAGGTGTTTACATTCCCGCCGTGATGGAGCACATCGAGTATGCCGGCGTGCATTCCGGGGATGCCGCCTGTGTCATACCGCCGGTAAGCATACCCGGGAAGCACATTGATACCATAGAAGAATACACGCGGCGGATTGCCGGCGAGCTCAAGGTGCTCGGCGTGATGAACATCCAGTATGCCATCTGCCAGGACGTGGTGTACGTGTTAGAGGCAAATCCACGTGCTTCGCGCACGGTACCCTTGGTCTCCAAAGTCTGCGGCATTCCAATGGCCAGCCTTGCCACCCGGCTCATGCTGGGTGAGAAGCTGAAGGACCTGGACCTGAAGAACCGGCACGTGCCGCACTTCGGGGTGAAGGAAGCCGTATTTCCTTTCAATATGTTCCCGGAGGTTGATCCGCTGCTGGGGCCCGAGATGAGGTCTACCGGTGAAGTGCTGGGGATTGCCGGCTCCTTTGGCCTGGCATTCTGGAAAGCCCAGGAAGCGGTTACACCCCTGCCGACGAGCGGCACCGTGCTCATTACCGTCGCCGAGCATGACCGTCCCGGCGTCGGCGGAGTCGCCGGGCAGTTTGCCGGTCTCGGGTTCAAGATTCTGGCCACGGCCGGGACCCACGCCTTCCTGTCCGGCCTGGGCATCCCATCCGTACCCATCCTCAAGGAGCACGAGGGGCGCCCCAACATCACCGATTCCATCAAGAACGGGGAAATCCAACTCATCATCAATACCCCGGCGGGCAAACTAAGCATATACGATGACTCCTATATTCGCAAGGCGGCCATCAGGCACAAGATTCCCTATATCACCACGCTGGCTGCGGCCACGGCGGCGGCCAGGGGAATCGCTGCCTATCGCGAGGGAAAATCGAGCGTAAGGTCTCTTCAGGAATACCACGCTGACATCAAATAGCCCGTTTACCTTCCCGCCCGCAGCGATTGCAGCCGGCATCTGGTGAACATCAAGGCTGTTTGGCACAGGGTTCACAGAAGCGGAGCCACTTTGACAACTCCTGGTTCCAGAATCCCTCCCGGTCTCCCTTTCGCAAAGGGAGACGAAACGGTTTCCCCACTTTTGTAAAGGGGGATAAAGGGAGATTTCAAAGTAAAAGAGTGAGGGATTGGATAAAAAACCTCGGCACCTCAACTTGCCAATCTGGTTAGCCGCCATCTATAATAGAACTTGACTGACCCCCGCCGTTCCCAGAACAGCCGTGGCGCTGCTCTGATGCTCCGGCGCCGGTAGGTTAAGGAGAAGAAGCTATGACTGACCGCCTGTCCAGAGCCCAGGAGCAGGCCGGCCGCCTTTTCGGGGCGGTACACGGGGCTCTGCTGCCCCGTACCATCTGCGAGCGCGGCGAGGGCATTTACCTTTACGACCAGAACGGGAAGAGGTACATAGATTTCAGCGGTGGTCCCCACGTGGTGTCCATCGGCCACGGCGATCCCCGGGTGAGAGAGGCCATGCTGCGGCAGATGGAGAAAGTCTCCTTCTTCTTCCGCGGCTTCTGGCTGAACGAGCCGCTGCTGGCCCTGGCCGAGAAGATCATCAGCATTTCTCCGCCCAACTTCAAGCTCTGCCAGTTCTGCAACTCCGGCTCCGAGGCCAACGAGACGGCGATAAAGATCGCCCACCAGTACCACGTGGAAAGAGGCAAGCCGGAGAAACACATCACCATCGGCCGCTGGCAGAGCTATCACGGCATGACGGTGGGGGCGCTCTCCGCCTCGGGTCATACTGTAAGGCGGCTGAAGTTCCAGCAGCTCCTGCACGAGTGGCCCAAAATACCCGCCCCTCTGTGCTACCGCTGCACCTATGACCTTACTTACCCCGATTGCGAGCTCAGGTGCGCTTGGGCGCTTGAGGAACTCATCAATCAGATCGGCGCCCAGTACATCTCCTCGTTCATCGCCGAGTCCATCGGCGGGGCGGGCACCGCCTGCATGGTGCCGGTCCCGGAGTACTATCCCATCATCCGGGAGATATGCGACAGGAACGATGTAGTGTTCATCGACGACGAGGTCATCTGCGGCTTCGGCCGCACCGGCAAATGGTTCGGCATAGAGCACTGGGGGGTGAGCCCGGACATAATGACCTCGGCCAAGGGTATGACCGGCGGCTATACGCCGATGGCGGTGGGCATCATCGACGGTAAAATCGGGGAGGCCTTCACCAAAAAGGGGGCGAGCTTCGTTCACGGCTTCACCATGGAGGGCAACCCGGTCTCGGCGGCAGCCTGCCTCACCGTGCTCGATATCATCGACGGGGAGAACCTAGTGCAGCGCAGCGCCGAGCTGGGCGAGTACTTCTTCAAAGTGGGCCGCGATAAGCTCTCACATCACCCCACCATTGGCGATATCCGGGGTAAAGGATTGCTTATGGGCATAGACATCGTGAAGGACAGGGAGACCGGAGAACCCTTTGACCCTGCGCTGCGGGCCACCTACAAGATGCAGCGCCTGGCTATGGAGCACGGAGTGATGGGCTATCCCACCACCGGGGTGGAGAACGGGGTGAAGGGAGACACCTTCCTGGTCTCGCCGCCCTTCATCATCAAAGAGACAGAGATAGACACCGCCTTCGACCTTCTGGACAGGGCCTTTGCCGATTTCGAGAAAGAGATGCTCTGAGCCTGGCACCTGTCCGCCCGCCACAAGGCGCGGGTGATGGTTACAGTTCTTGTGTGCGCCCTTTTTCGGCTCGTCTCCGGCTAATCCGCCAGAACCAGAGTCCCGTCTGGCCATCCCCCCGAGTTTTCCTATTCACTTCATACATTATTCTAGCCCCGGTGCTAATCCTCTTCCGGTATTATCGCTGAGGACACAACTCCATGGCAGAGCGCCGAGAGGAGGTGATGGCCAGCAGGTCGATACACGGAGCACGTTGCGTGCTTTCTTGGTGCGGGAATGAATTCTGGAGAGGAAACAATGAAAAAGAGGGTAGCATTTCTGGTAACCCTGGTGACCGTAGTAGCGCTGATGCTGGTCACAGCCATGCCGGTGCTGGCGTGGTGGGAAGCCAGCACCACGGTCAACATCCAGGGGCCTTCAGAACCGGTAGCCCCGGGCAGCACGGTTACCCTGACGGTAACCGAGACCAATGACGGGGACCCGTGGTACTTCATCACGGAGGTGTGGGTCAGCCTTGAACCGGGGGGCTTTGTCCTGACCAAGTCTTCGCCTTTCTACACCGGCGGCGATGCCGGTGACGACGACATCCTTGACGCCGGTGAGACGTGGTCATGGGAGGTTCCCGTTACCGTCAATGAGGACACCCTGTTCACCGCGATTGGACACGGTTATGCGCGGGATGATTCGGCCCATGACGTCACCTGGGGAGTGCTGGACGACTACGGCAACATGGCTTTCCCGAACGAAAAGTTCGAACTGTGGGTCTATGTGACTCCGCCGGACGGTGATGAAGGTCTTACCCCGGGATACTGGCGGAACCACACGGATGATTGGCCGCCAACCGGATACGGCACGGCTGACTACTTCGATGATGTTTTCGGTGTGGGACCGCACATCACGCTGCTGGACGCGGTGTGGACGAGAGGGGGCGGGGAAAGGGCCCTCATCCGCCACGCTACCGCGGCGCTCTTGAACGCGGCCCATCCCAACGTGGACTATCCGGTGAGCGTCAACCAGGTGATCACGCTGGTTCAGGATGCCTACGCTTCCGGGGAATTTGAAGACGCTAAAGATACCCTGGAAGGCTATAACGAGCTGGGCGGCGACATCAACAGCTGACCTGCTGCCATTGCCTGAACACGCTCGATGGGAGTCCTGGCCGGGTATTGTTCCTGGCCGGGACTCTCTTTTGTGGGCGCTTCAAATATGTAATCCGGCCTCATGGATTTCGTATTATGCCTGCGAAGGTGTATAATGGCACAGCGGCTGGCGAAGAGAAATGTCGCAGGCGCGGTGGACTGGAATAACCGGGATGAAAACGGGCAAACGGGTCCTCATAGTGGACGATGAACCGCAGATAGGCAAGATATTCGGCTTGAAGCTGGAGCTCGCCGGATACGACGTCGTCTCCACCACCAGCGGAGCCAGGGCCATCGAGCTCGTCAGGGAGCAGCGGTTCGATGTTATTCTGCTGGATGTCCTGATGCATGATGTCTCCGGTATGGAGGTGATGGGCGCGGTACGGACCTTCTCGCGGGTGCCGATAATCCTTTTCACCGCCCGGGCCGATATCTTTGAGATGGCCAGGCGTCTGGGCGCCGATGACTACATCTCGAAGCCCCTCAACGCCGAACACCTGGTGGAGAAAATCAGGGCTGTTCTGGAGAAAACGAGCGCCTGAACCGCCCTCACCGCGACAGCGGCAGCGTGAAGCTGAAAGTTGAACCTTTGCCCGGCTCGGACCGGACCCATATCTGCCCTCCGTGGGCTTCCACCAGAATACGGCACACTCTCAGTCCCAGCCCTATCCCGGTGATATTACCCCTCTGCGGCGTCTCCAGACGCTGGAAACTCTGGAACAGCTTGTGCTGGTCGTCCGGTGCAATGCCGATTCCCTGGTCGCTGACGCTCACAATCAGGTGACCATCATCCCACTGCACCGAGACCCTGACCTCCCCGCCCTCCGGCGAGTACTTGATGGCGTTCTCCACGAGGTTATGCATCACCCTCTCCACTCTGATTCTGTCGAAGACGACCCCGGGCAGGTCCGGAGGCAGGTCAAGAGTGAGACGGTGCGCGGCTGACC
>CAZZAU010000127.1:0-4424 GCA_964652725.1 uncultured Dehalococcoidaceae bacterium
CTCAGGGCCAGCTCCCGCACCAGCGGCGGAGTGCGGGCCATCCGGCCCAAAGCCGATGACCGGGTGGTGAGCATGGACCGGGTGGTGGGCAATGCCTACCTGCTGGTGGCCACCAGCCAGGGCTTTGGCAAGCTCACCCCGGTGGAGAGCTACCCCCGCCAGCAGCGCGGCGGCGGTGGCGTGCTGACCTTCAAGGTGGCCGACAAGACGGGCCCGGTGGCCGCGGCCAAGGTGGTTACCTTCGCGGAGCAGGTGATGATTATGTCGGCGGGGGGCATCGTTACCCGCACCCCGGTGAAAGAGAAAGACCCCCGGCAGGGCATCACCGTTCAGGGTCGGAGCACCCAGGGCGTGAGGCTGATGCGCCTCGATGAGGGCGATGAGATAGTGGCGGTGGCTTCCTTTGAAGGCGATAAAGACAAAGCCGGAGAGTCGCCGGAAAAGGAGGGCAAGAAATGAGCCTGCCCAGCATCTCGCTGGCGGGGAGGGTGGCCATCGTTACAGGCAGCTCGCGAGGCATCGGCAAGGGAATCGCCCGGATGTTCGCCGAGGCGGGGGCGGATGTGGTGGTATGCAGCCGCAATCTGGACGGGACGCTTGATTCCTGCGCCGCGGAGATAAGAGACCTGGGACGCCGCGCGCTGGCCATTCCCGCGGACGTAACGGACCCGGCGGCGGCGGAGGCCCTGGTGCAGGGGGCGGCGGACAAGTTCGGCGCCGTGGATGTCCTGGTCAACAACGCTGGCACGGTGGTGCGGGCGCCGGTGGTGGAGCACACCGTGGAGGACTGGGACCGGGTCTTCGATACCAATCTGAAAAGCTACTTCCTGTGCTCCAGGGCGGCAGCCCGGCTGATGATGCAGAAGAAAAGGGGCAATATCATCAACATCGCCTCTATGCGCGGCATCGTGTCATCAGGGGGGAGGGTGAGCTATACCGTCTCCAAGGCGGGGGTTATCATGCTCACCAAAGTGATGGCGCATGAGTTCGCCCCCCACAATATCAGGGTGAACTGCATCGCCCCGGGGTGGATAAAGACGGAGCTGACCAGGCCCTTCTGGGACAACCCCGAGCGGAGCAAAGAGGTAACCGATACTGTCGCCATGAACCGCTGGGCCGCCGTGGAGGAGATGGCCAGCGCGGCCCTCTTCCTGGCCTCCGATATGTCCAGCTATGTGACCGGGCATACCCTGGTGGCGGACGGCGGCATCGCCATGGTCTAGCGCCGGGCCTCGAACTTGCGCTGGCATTCTGGGTACCAGCGCTGCAGGCCGCAGGCGCTGCATTCACTGAGGCGGCAGTCAGGGGTATCGAGGCATTCCATGGCGCAACGGTACTCGTGTTTGAGGAACGCAGGCGTCAGGCCTACATCGATGTGGCTCCACGGCAGCAGCTCGTCCAGCGGGCGCTGGCGCCGCGCGTAGAAGTCCGGGTGGAGGCCGCTTTCGGCGAAGGCACGCTCCCAGGTTCCGAAGTTGAAGTGCTCGCTCCAGGCATCGAACCTGGCCCCCAGCTTCCAGGCGCGGTAAATGACCTGTCCCGTCCTCCGGTCCCCCCTGGAGAGCGCCGCTTCCAGAAGGCTTATCCTGGGGTCCTGCCAGGAGAACCGGGTGCTCTTGCGGTGCAGCCCCTGGCGCAGGATTTCCTGTCTGGCCTCCAGCGTTTCCCCTCCCTCCTGGGCGACCCACTGGAAAGGGGTGTGGGGTTTGGGGACGAAGGTAGCGGCGCTGATGCGTAGCTGAGGCGTGCGCCCGAACTGTCTGCCGGCGAGGCGGACCCTGTCCACCAGCGCGGAGATGCACCTCACGTCTTCGTCGGTCTCGGTGGGGAGCCCGAGCATGAAATAGAGCTTGAGGCCGGTCCAGCCCCTCTCGAAGGCGATTTCCGCCGTCTCCAGGAGCTCTTCATCTTCCGTGACCTTGTTGATCACCCGGCGCAGGCGTTCGCTGCCTGCCTCAGGGGCGAAGGTGAGGCCGGTGCGGCTGCGGGCAGAGAGGGAACCCATCAGGCGCACCGAGAAGCGGCTGATGCGCAGGCTGGGCAGCGATACGGCCACGTCAGGGTGCTGCGCGTTCAGCGTTGTCACCAGCCCCTCGATTTCAGCGTAATCGCTGGTGCTGAGCGATACCAGAGCGATCTCGTCGTAGCCGCAGTTGCTGATGAGGTCTCCGGCGGCCTCTACCACCTCCGCCTCGGGCCGCTCCCTGACCGGACGGTAAATTACCCCGGCATGGCAGAAGCGGCAGCCCCGGCTGCACCCCCGCTGGATTTCTATTGCCCCCCGGTCATGCACCACCTCGATGTACGGTACCACCGGCCGGGTGACCGGCGGCGGCAGTTTCTGCACCAGGCGGCGGTGGATGGTGGGCGGGGCTTCAGGGGTGTTGGGGACGAAGCTCTTGAGCAGCCCGTCCGGCTGATAGTCAACTTCATAGAGGGCGGGCACATAGATTCCGGGGATGGCAGCGGCGCGGCGAAATAGCTCTTTCCGGGACAAGCCGTCCGCTTTCCACTCTCGCAGCACCTCCAGCAGCTCCGGCACCACCTCTTCGCCCTCCCCGATGACGAAGATATCGATAAAGTCGGTCATTGGCTCCGGGTTAAGGGCGCAGCTGCCCCCTGCGATTATCAGCGGATGGGCGTCATCCCGTTCCGCGGCCAGCACCGGAATCCCGGCCAGGTCCAGCATATTGAGCACATTGGTATAGGTTAGTTCATAGCCGAGGGAAAAGCCGATGACGTCAAAATCGGCAAGGGGGCGTTGGGACTCCAGGCTGTACAGGGGGATGCGGTTCGTCCGCAGGGCTGCTTCCATATCCACCCAGGGGGCGAAGACCCTCTCCGCCAGGACATCCGGCTGCCGGTTGAGCAGGTCGTAAAGGATGGGCAGGGCGATGTTGGACATGCCGATTTCGTACGTATCCGGGTAGCTGAGGGCGATGCGTATGGGGGTTTTCTCCCAGTCCTTGCGGATGCTGTTCCACTCGGCGCCGGTATAGCGGGCGGGGCGGTTCACTCTAATCAGGATATCGTCAAGATGGGGCAATGGTTACCTCCATAGTGTTACAGATGTCCTTACTATTTTAAGGGGGAAACCGTGAGCCGTAAAGACGGGTTTTTTTGTCAGTCCTCACCACTGTCAAATCACTCTCTGTCCCACCTTACCAAAGAAGAAAACCGGCCGCCTCCCGTTCGTGAAGGGAGATGGAGAGGGATTCTGTTCTCAAATAGCCTCAGACGTAGAAAAAAGACAAGGTCCCCCTCCCCGCCCGGGAAGGGGGACCTGGCAGTGCTATACTTCGCGGAACTCGCCTTCCACGGGGCCTTCGCCTTCGCTTTCACCTCCGGGCGGCGGCGGTTGCTGGCCGCCTTCGGGGGGTGGGGGCTGCTGTTGCTGATAGACGGCGGCGCCCACCTTCTGCATGGTCTCGGTCAGCTCCTGGGTGGCCCGGCGTACGGCCTCTATGTCCTGCCCCTGGAGCGCGGCGCGGACGGCGCTTACCTTGCCCTCCACCTCCTGGTTGAGGTCGGATGGTATCTTGTCCTTGTGCTCGCGCAGGGTCTTTTCCGCGGTGTAGGCTAAAGTATCGGCGTTGTTTCGTGCCTCCACCTCTTCCTTGCGCTTTGCGTCCTCGGCGGCGTGCATTTCCGCCTCCTTCTGCAGTTTCTCCACCTCTTCCTTGCTCAGGCCGCTGGAGACGGTGATGGTGATTTTCTGCTCCCGGCCAGTGCCCTTGTCGATGGCCTTGACGTTCAGGATGCCGTTGGCATCGATGTCAAAGGTGACCTCGATCTGAGGCACCCCGCGCGGCGCGGGCAGGATACCATCCAGGATGAAGCGTCCCAGGGTGCGGTTATCGGCTGCCATAGGCCGTTCGCCCTGCAGCACGTGTATCTCCACGCTGGGCTGGTTGTCCGCGGCGGTGCTGAAAATCTGGCTCTTGGAGGTGGGGATGGTGGTATTGCGCGGGATGAGGGGGGTCATGACCCCGCCCAGCGTCTCGATGCCCAGGGTGAGCGGGGTGACGTCCAGCAGCAGGACCTCTTTCACCTCGCCCTTGAGCACGCCGGCCTGGATGGCGGCGCCGACGGCTACCACCTCGTCCGGGTTCACCCCTTTGTGCGGCTCTCTGCCGAAGAACTGCTTGACCTTCTCCTGTACCAGAGGCATTCTGGTCTGGCCGCCTACCAGTATCACCTCGTTGACCTGGCTGGCCGTCTTGCCGGCGTCCTGAATCGCCTGCTTGCAGGGCCCCAGCGTCTTTTCCACCAGGTCCATGACGAGTTGCTCCAGCTTGGCCCTGGTCAGGGTGTAGCTCAGGTGCTTGGGGCCGCTGGCGTCGGCGGTGATGAAGGGCAGGTTTATCTCCGTCTGCTGCACGGTGGAGAGCTCCACTTTGGCCCTCTCCGCCGCTTCCTTGAGC
>CAZZAU010000127.1:4434-5022 GCA_964652725.1 uncultured Dehalococcoidaceae bacterium
AGCCGCTGCAGCGCCATCTTGTCCTGCCTGAGGTCAATGCCCTGGTCTTTCTTGAACTCGTCGCACAGCCACTCGATGATGCGCTGGTCAAAGTCGTCGCCGCCCAGGTGGGTGTCGCCGGCGGTGGACTTGACCTGGAAGGTGCCTTCGCCAATCTCCAGGATGGATATATCGAAGGTGCCGCCGCCGAGGTCGTAGACGGCCACCGTCTCCTCGCCTTTTTTGTCCAGGCCGTAGGCAAGCGCCGCCGCGGTAGGCTCGTTGATGATGCGCAGTACGTTGAGCCCGGCGATGGCGCCGGCGTCCTTGGTAGCCTGGCGCTGGGCGTCATTGAAGTAGGCGGGCACGGTGATAACGGCGTCGGTGACCTTTTCTCCCAGGTAGGCCTCTGCGTCCGTCTTCAGTTTCTGGAGTATCATGGCGGAGATTTCCTCCGGGCTGTACTCCTTGCCGCCCATCTGCACCCGCACCTGGTTGTTCGGCCCCTGGGTCACCTTGTAGGTCTTTCTCTTGGCATCCTCTTCCACGGGCAGCTCCCGGCCCGGCGGCTCGTCCCACTTGCGTCCCATAAACCGCTTGATGCTGTAG
>CAZZAU010000128.1:0-4997 GCA_964652725.1 uncultured Dehalococcoidaceae bacterium
GTGCTGATGAGCTCTTTTATGTCCGGTGTCTCCGTGGTGTGGGACAGGGAGTTCGGCTTCCTCAAGGAAGTGCTGGTGGCGCCCATCAGCCGGGCCTCGGTGGCGGCGGGGAAAGCGCTGGGGGCGGCCAGCATCGCCATGCTCCAGGGCACCATTATTCTTGTGCTGGCGCCCCTGCTCGGCATCCGCTTCTCCGCGGCCACCCTGCTGGCGCTGTTCCCCCTGATGTTTCTGCTCGCCGCTTCCCTGGGCTCGATGGGCGTGCTGCTGGCTACCCGCATCCGCTCCATGGAGGCATTTCAGGCAACCATGCAGATGCTGATGTTCCCGATGGTGTTCCTGTCCGGGGCCTTCTTCCCGGTGCAGGACCTGCCGGCCTGGATGAATGTGCTGGTGAAAATCAATCCTGCTACCTATGGCATCGCGCCCATACGCCAGGTGGTGCTGGGGGGAGACGCCAGCTACGGCATATCCCTGCTGGGGCGCACGCTTACCATCTGGAACGAGGTTGCCATACTGGCTACCTTCGGACTGGTGATGTTCGTTCTGGCCATCTGGTCTTTCCGCTACCAGGAGTAGCCGGTCTTCTTGACTGGCCTGCCTGAAATTGGCTATTATGAATTGCCGGGTGTTTGCTCCCCGATAGCTCAACGGTAGAGCGGGCGGCTGTTAACCGCTAGGTTCTAGGTTCGAATCCTAGTCGGGGAGCCAGGTTTAGCAATCAAAACAAGACATGGCATTCCGGACTGCCTCGTCCTGGCCACAGCCTCCGTCTTTTTCCGCTTCCCTTTTCCTTCTCAATGGCAGACCTTCTTTCCGGCATATCAGGCTGTTTACAGGCCTTGCTCAGGCTTCGTTCAGGGAGGTCACCGGCGGTCATGCGGCGCACTTTGCCTTCCAGTTGCGGCAGTTGGCGTCGCTCGTCAGCCGCCGCGCGAGCGCAGGTAGGCCCGCGAGTCTCGCCGGGCTTCAGTACCGCAGCTATTCCGGTTTCACTGTCCCCAGCATGGTTCCCGTAATGCCGCCGTCGACAATCAAGTAAGTACCGTTGATGTACCTGGCATTATCCGAAGCCAGAAACAGGGCAGCATGGGCTATGTCCCAGGGTTCGCCCTGCTTTCCGGTGGGGGACATAGCGTCACGCATCTGCCACATTTTCTCTATGTCATCCCCGTAAGCCTTCTTGCCGAACGCGGCGACCATCGGCGTCTGGATAAGCCCCGGGAGTATGGCGTTGACCCGCACTCCTTTGCCGGCATACTGGTAGGCCACTTCGCGGGTGAAAGCAAGTATCCCGGCCTTGGAGGTGGAATAGGCTACCGCAGGAGCGGTGATGGCTATGGCGTTGATCGACGAGATGTTGATAATAGAGCCGCCTCTCTGCTTTTCCATTACCGGGAGGACATACTTGCAGGTAAGGAAAATGCTCTTCAAATTGACCCGCATAATACGGTCCCACTCGTCTTCGCCCGTTTCCACCGGCCCCCCGTAGCCCCCTATCCCCACGTTATTGTGCAGTACGTCTATGCGCCCGTACTTCTCCATACATTTGCTTGCCATAGCTTCGCAGTCGCGCGGGGTGGTGACATCGGCTTCAAATGGAATACAGTCCCCGCCTTCTTCCTGAATCAGGCGTCCCGTCTCCTCGGCTGCTTTCAGGTTATTATCCACCAGCATCACACGGGCGCCCTCACGCGCAAACAATATGGCGGTGGCCTTCCCATTGCCGATGCCGGGTCCTATTGAGCCCGCGCCGGTAACAATAGCTACCTTGTTCTCCAGGTGTCTCTGCATATCATCTGTCCCCCTAGCGATTCAGGGTATTGCCGGGCGAGGCGGCCCGCCTCACCTTATCATCTGTCCCGGTAACCAGAGGATTATCTGGGGGAAAACAACAAAAAGGATAAGGCCAATCATCACCAGGAAGATGAAGGGGATTACACCCCGTATGATATCTCCCATAGACAGTCCCAGCTCCTGGCTGGCGGTGCCGCGCAGGAAGAAGATGCCCGGTGCGAACGGCGGCGTCATGAAGGACATCTGCAGGTTGACTACTATCATCATGGCAAACCACAGCGGGTCAAAACCCAACGCGGGGGCCAGGGGCGAGATAATGGGCACGATGATGAACAAAATGCCTATCCAGTCGATGAAGAAGCCGAGCAGGAAGACGATAAACATTACTGCGGCAAATGACCCCCACCGCCCGCCGGGGGTGGC
Source organism: uncultured Dehalococcoidaceae bacterium (assembly GCA_964652725.1). GTDB lineage: Bacteria > Chloroflexota > Dehalococcoidia > Dehalococcoidales > RBG-16-60-22 > CAZZAU01. Next base: position 2,221 of record CAZZAU010000128.1, read on the forward strand.
CAGTATCAGTTCCTCTACTACTTTCCCGCCCCCGGCGCTAAGGAATACGCCGACGAAGGCGAAGGCCAGACTGCCGATAAGAAGTATCATGCTGGTCAGCTTCAGCGTTACGGTGGCCGTCTCCTTCAGCACCCGGAAATTGAAGCGGCGGTAGGCGATGGCGAGCAGCGTGGCCACAAAAGCACCCGTGGCGCTGGCCTCGGTGGGCGCGGCGATGCCCAGAAAGATTACCCCCAGCACCGCGATTATCAGAATTGCCGTAGGCGCCAGGGCGGTTACAAGCACCAGGGTCTTCTTGAGGAAAGGTTCTCTCCTCTCCTGCGGGGGTATCGCCGGCGCCAGTTTGGGCTGAAGATAGGCCCGGATGGCAATATATGTGCAGTAGAGTGCGGACAGGGTGAACCCCGGAAAGAAAGCGGCCATAAAGAGCTTGCCCACGGAAATCCACGCCATGGGGCCGTAGATGACCAGCATGATGCTCGGGGGGATAAGGATGCCCAGGCAGCCGCCAGCCACCACGGCGCCGCTGGCCAGCCCTTTATCATAGCCCCGTTTGAGCATCGCTGGCAGCGCTACCAGCGCCAGCATGGTGATGGAGGCGGCGATAACGCCGACGCACGCGGCCATAATAGTGCCGATGAGCACCGTGATAATGGCCAGCCCGCCTCTCAGCCCACCCAGCCACAGATAGAGGGCGTCGTACATCTTCTCGGCAATGCCGGAATGTTCCAGCATGGCGCCCATGAAAATGAATGCGGGGACTGCCAGCAGGGTGTAGTTGGTTACCAGCGAGAAAACCCTGCCGGAAATCATCTCGATGGAACCGGCGCCGAAAAGCAGATAGCCAAAGATAACCGCCACCCCGCCGATGGGTATTGCCAGCGGGAATCCGGTCAGAACTCCCACCAGGACCAGCCCCATCATTAGCCCCGCGGTCAGTTCCGGGCTGATGTCAATCATAGGGTCTTCTTCCTTATCAGCAGATAAAGATCACGTATGAACTCGGCAATGGTCTGTAGAGCGAAGAGGCTGATGCCGATGAGAATAACGGTCTTGATGGGCGCTGCGGGAGGTCTGAAGCTGCTTTCAGCCAGCCTTTCATTCAGTTTGATGGCAAACTGCACGCTGGAATAAGAGCCATAGATGAGGACGATTAGCAGGGGAAAAAGAAAGAGCATTGAGACAACCACGTCCACAATGGCGCGTCCCCGCGGCGAGAGACGGGAGTAAAACAGGTCAACGCGGATATGCCCGCGATGTTTATGGGTGTACGCCCACCCCAGGACGGCCATGCTGGCCCCTATCATATAGGAGGTCTCATAGACCCACTGTGTGGGGGCATTGAAAACGTAACGCACCGTGGTCTCGAACGTCAGTACCAGCACAAGGGCTATACTCAGCCAGAGGGCGCCCTGTCCGGTATACTCACTGATGCCGTCGATAATCCTGACAATGCTTTTCATTATTACGTTCCATCCGGTCGTTGCGGTAGCCGCCCCACCCTTTCGAGCGGGGCGGCTTTCCCTGCATTCGCCGCGGATATCGGCGGTCAGTGGCTACTGGACATTCTCCAGCTCGCAGAGGCGCTTGAACCTGAGCTGAGATTCCGCCACTTTGGCGAAGAACGGGTCGGCGGCGGTTTGCTCCTCAAGCCAGGCGTTGGCGACTCTTATCAGCTCCGCATCGATTTCTTCCGGAACAGGGAGCACTTTATTGCCGTAGGCTTCGAATTTTTCCAGTGCTTCCGCATCGAGGACAATAGTCTCGGCGAAGAACCTGGGCACCAGCGACTCGGCAGCCGAGATAATAAGCTGTTGCAGGACAGGGGAGAGCTCGGCCCAGGCTGCATCGGTGACCCAGACGGACTGGCGGTCAGCGGGAGCGCGCACCGGCGACATATAGACGTACTCGGTCACCTCATTGAAGCCCATGCCCCAGTTCACTGATGGGGTGACGTATTCAAAGGCATCGATAACACCGCGTTTGGCCGATTCGTACACTTCGGCACCGGAGAGCACTACGGGTGACGCGCCCAGGTCGCTAAAGATATCGGCCAGGGAAGAGGAGCCGACCCGGATTTTCAGGCCCTTGATATCATCAATGGTGTTCAGCTCTTTCTTGGAGTGAGCCCATACCTCTGCGGGATGGACGGTAAGCGGCCCGACGAAGTGCATCGGCAGGTCCTTGACCATTTCATGGGACAGTTCGCGTCCTCCACCGGCCAGGTCCCAGAACATCAGCTGGACACCGGTTAATCCACCTACCCATTGTGAGAATACGTGTCCTGACTGATAAAATGCGTCAAACCAGCCGTCAGGCAGGTAAGCCATTTCCACGGAAGCCTTTGCCAGCCCTTCAGCTTCCTTGCGCACAGGAATAATGGCGCCGGCAGGAAAGGCCTCGACCTTCAGGCGTCCGTTACTGAGCTCGGTGACCAGATTGGCATAGCGTTCGGCCTGGCCGAAGCTGCGGTCCCCGGCTGGCGCCCAGGACTGCATCCGCCACTCAATTACCTCGGAAGGCTGGGACGGGCTGGGGCTTGGCGATGGCGACGGCGATGGCGACGGTGAAGGGGCGGGCGATGGCGATGGACTTGGAGACGGTGAAGGTGCCGGTGAGGGGCTGGGTGCCGGTGCAGCACAGCTGAATGCGATGAGCGCGCTCAGGATTACCGCTAGCACCAGTATGGCCATAGACTTGGTTCTCATTCCACCCTCCTTAAGAGTGCTTCATTGCCTTATGACCGTACAATCCTGCTGAAGGCCTTCACCCCCTTT
>CAZZAU010000129.1:0-4995 GCA_964652725.1 uncultured Dehalococcoidaceae bacterium
CTTTGGCCGGCCACCAGCCGTAGTAGAACACTCCCAGCGAAAGGGGATGGTCGCCGCGGATGGCGCCTTTGCCCTCGGGCGTGGTGATAACGGGAGCGTTCAGCCGCTCGGCCAGCAGGGTAAGCTCCGCGGCAGCGTCCGAGCTTATCACTCCACCCCCCGCCCATATCAGCGGACGGCTGGCTCCGGCCAGCGCTCCGGCCGCCGTCTCTACATCGGCGCCGTTCAACACCTCCCTGGCAACCTCAAGGGGGTCGGCCATTTCTGCCTCTGCCGCATTCTGCATCACATCCCAGGGGACCTCCAGCTCCACCGGGCGGGACCTCCCCGTCCGCAGACGGTGCGCCGCCTGCTGCACGGCCCGGGGGACCTCTTCGACGCTCATCACGCAGTGGCTCCATTTGGTGAGCGAGCTGAACAGCCGGCCCTGCTCTTCGATTTCATGCAGGGCTCCCCGCCCCCGCCCCAGGTTAAAGGTCTCCACCTGCCCGGAAATGAGCAGCATGGGGGTGGAGGTAGCGTAGGCCGTACCCACCGCCGCCGTGGTATTGAGCACCCCCGGCCCCGGCACCACCAGCGCCGCGCCGATTTTTCCTGTGGTGCGGGCGTAGCCGTAGGCCATATAAGCCGCAGTCTGCTCGTGGCGGGTTGACACCCAGCGCACCCTGTCCTGCCGGTGCAGCGCGTCCAGCGCCTCCATCACCTGCACCCCGGGCAGACCGAACAGCACCTCTATGCCCTCCCGGGCCAGAGACGCGATGAGCGCTTCACCACCGGTCATTGCGGGCATAATTCACCTCCCCTGGAAATGATTTGCACCACTTTATCACAATGGCCTCCGGGGCGCAAACAAATATCACCGGGATTATTTGTCCACCCTCGTCCTCAATTCCCTCCTCTCGGCAAGGAGGAAACTGGTCGTCTCGCTTTCGCAAAGGGAAACAAGGGCGATTTTGATTTTAAAATCACTCCCCGTACTGCGGTGACTCCCGCACGCGCCGGATGAGAAGCGTCAGGCTGACCGCGGCGATGGCCAGGCTGCCGATGACGGCGATGAATAAGCCCCCCTCGCTGCCGTCGCTAAACGCATTGGCCATATTCCAGAGGACGTGCAGCACCACCGCCAGAACAAAAACACCCAGCACGCGCAGATAGAACAGATTACCGTCCTTCCTCGCCCTTTCTCTCCAGAGCACGGCGCACACCAGCCCGGTCCAGGCGGCATGCCCGGCAGGGGAAAGCAGCCCCCTCACCAGGAGCACCCTTTCCAGGGTAGCGATATCTCCTTCGGAGACTACCAGCGCCACCAGTCCGTAGCCCATGGTCTCCAGTGCGGCAAAGCCCATCCCCGAGGCCACGCCAAAGAGCAGGCCGTCTATCTCGGAACGGTATACCGCTCTGACGAACAGGATGACAGGAAAAATGAGCTTGACCGCTTCCTCGATGACACTCACCCCAAACAGACCGGCGAAGTTGAGCCGCTGCAACGCCTCGAACTCGATTACCCCGGCAGCTACCACTCCCAGCACCCCTCCCACCAGAAAGGACAGCGCCGCCGGTGCCAGGGGGCTTTCTCCGTGGATATCACGGTCATACACGCGCTCGCGCCCCAGAAAATAGGCCACGAAGACCACCGGAACCAGAAAGGAGCCCAGCAGCAGCACCACCGGAATGAGATTGGGATTGCCCGTTCTTCTCAGCGCCAGGTCCGCGCCGATGAACAGCAGCAGACCCACCACCAGTATCCTCAGCCACCTGCTTTTTAGAAAGCCCATTCGCCGTCTCCTGTTCCGCAAAGCAGTGTGCTCCCGGAGTCACCCGGCGCAGCCGTATTATAGCAGATTGGTGCCCGTCGCAAAACGTTCTCATACTGCCGCCGGGCTTCCCGCCACCGGCCACAGAGGAATGATTAACTCGTAAGGATATGCTTTCCATCTCAACCACGGCAGAAAATTACCCCTAACTGTCACCCATTTCTAGCACAATGGGTGATGTTCGCTACCCGGCAACGATGTATATTTGAATCATCACAGAACTACCTGACGCACGGCAAAAGGAGGGGCACATGTTCCAAAGGATACTGGTCTGCCTGGATGGCTCACCGCTGGCGGAGCAGATTCTGCCTTACGTTACCGAAGAAGCGATGCGCTTCGGGAGCACCGTGGTGCTGCTGCAGGTGGTGACCATAGCCACCACGCTGGTCACCCCCGGAATCCCCGGCGCCCCGTCGGTGCCGGTACATGGCCAGATCACCCTGGAGCACATAAGAAAAGAAGAGAATGAGGCCAACACCTATCTGGAGAGAATAGCCGCGCCACTGCGGGAAAGAGGCGTGACCGTAAAGACGGTGGTGCTGCCCGGACCTCCGGTGGGGGACGCCATCGTGAACTACGCACGTGAGCACAGAACCGACCTCATAGCTATTGCCACCCATGGGCACAGCGGGCTGAGGGAAGCGGTGCTGGGCAGCACCGCCGACTATGTGCTCAGGGAGTCCGGCCTTCCCGTCCTGCTGGTCAGGCCAAAGAGAGAAAAAAGATAGGGTTCCGGCACCCGCCCCTTGACTTGAACTGCAGACCGCTCTGGTATAACATAGTCAGAGTAAGACCTTCCTCTTTGCCCGGAATTACTTTTTGCCCGCCGGCGGGCAAGCACATTGAGGTGAGCTGATGGCTTTATACCACCTTCTCCAGCAAGCGGAACGGAAAGGCAGCCCCGTCAGGGTGGGGCTCATCGGGGCGGGCACCTTCGGCACCACATTTCTGTCCCAGCTCAGGGTCACCCCGGGCCTGCGGCTGGCGGGAATCGCCGAACTGAACCTGGACAAGGCCAGGCAGGCCTGCCTTACCACGGGATGGCCCGCGGAAGCCCTGCTCGAGGCCAGCTCCGCCGCCGAGATCAATGCTGCCGCGGGGCGGGGAAAAATCGCCCTGACCGACCGCTCCGACCAGCTGATCCAGGCAGACCTGGATGTAATCGTGGAGGTGACGGGCATTACCGAGGCCGGCACCCGCCACGCCTGGGATGCGCTCGATACGGGCAAACACGTGGTCATGGTCAACGTGGAAACGGACGTGCTGCTGGGCAACGCCCTGCGCCGCAAAGCCGACCAGAAAGGCCTGGTGTATTCGCTGGCCTTCGGCGACCAGCCGGCCATCATCTGCGAGATGGTGGACTGGGCACGCACGGCAGGCTTCGAGGTGGTCTGCGCCGGCAAAGGCACACATTACCAGCCCGAGTTCCATTACTCCACCCCGGAGACGGTGTGGGACTATTTCGGTTTTTCACAGGAGCGCCTGGCCTCCGGCACTTACAACGCCCAGATGTACAACTCTTTTCTGGACGGAACCAAGTCGGCCATCGAGATGTGCGCCGTGGCCAATGCCACCGGGCTGGTTCCCCAGGAGCGGGGCCTCCAGTTTCCACCGGTGGGAGCAGATGACCTGCCCAGCGTGCTCAAACCGGCCGCGGCGGGCGGCATTCTGGAGCATGCGGGCACGGTAGAGGTGCTGGCCTGCGAGAACCAGGATAAAACTCCGGTGCACCGGCACCTGCGCTGGGGAGTCTACGTGGTGTTCACGGCAGCCACCGATTTTGCCCGCCAGCAACTCGCCCACGGCGGGCTGACCATGGATTCCTTCGGACATTACGCCGCCTGGTCCCGGCCCTTCCACCTCATCGGCCTGGAGCTTGGGGTGAGCGTCGCCTCGGCAGCGCTGCGCCGGGAAGCCACCGGTTCGCCCGGGGGCCTGGTGGCGGATGTCGCCTCGGCGGCCAAGAAAGACCTCAAGCCCGGGGATATTCTGGACGGGGAAGGCGGCTACACCGTGTACGGCCGTCTGACACGCGCGGAGAGCAGCATACCCGGCAAATACCTGCCCATCGGCCTGAGCCGTGACGCCAGGGTCTTGCGCCCGGTAGCCCGGGACGCCCCGCTCACCTACGATGATGTGGAGCTGGACGAGAGCCAGTTTTCTTTCCGCATCCGCCGGGCGCTTGAAGAGGACTTCCTGAAACAGCGCAGACAGCAGACCTGAACCGAGCCACCGCTTCCGGGTGGCGCCGGACCCACATCAGGCAGGTACTTCCGGCCATACAGCAGGACGAAGACTTCACTGAATTCAACGCGGACAGAGCTTGGCGGAATCTACAATTTGAGCAACCGTCTCCCATACATTATACTGGTTGGTGGGAAACAACGATCAGGAGTCGAGCCTTGCCCTCACATAAATCCAGCCCGTCAAAGCACGTCATAGCCAGATTCGCTGGCACCGTGCTCGGCCTGGCGCTCTTCGGCATGATGGTGGGCCTCGCCGGGGCGGCCATAGGAGCGGCCCTGCTCAGAGGCGATTTTGCCGGCTTCGGCGGGCTGGCGGGCGGTCTCGCCGGCTTCACCATCGGCTATGCAGCCGGCGTGGTGGCTGGCCTGGTCATCCTGAACAGGCTGCTCCGTCTTCATGGCTCGCTGCCGGTCGGCATCACGGGGGCGCTGGCGGGAATTGCGCTGCCGGTGCTGTTCGCGGAGCAGCTGAATGTTAACCCGGACGTCTTCTTCTCACTTTATTTTGCCGCGCCAACTATCCTGGGCGCAGCCGGTTACTACTTTGTCAGGCGTCACTAGGAAGGCCCTGCCGGTAGCCGTGCGCGGAACTGGTTTTCAACGTGCCGGCCATCAGGCAGAAGTGAAAGCGGGCCCGGTATGTCCATAGTCGATGCGGTAGTCGGAATTTACCATTTCCTGGGGGACAGGGCCCCGCGCCACATTCCCACCGTTCCGCCGCGGCCACGCCGGCAGAACCCCTGGCATAGAGACGGCAAGCCGCTGGTGTCCAGCGTAAAGGCGGCCGGCAGCGCGGAGCGCTCGATAGAAGCGGCGCTGGCTCTGCTGGGAGGGCTGGAGAAGACCATATCCAGAGGCGACCGGGTGCTGGTCAAGCCCAATTTCAACAGTCCGGACCCGCCGCCGGCATCCACGGACCTGGAATTCATCGGGGC
>CAZZAU010000130.1:0-4169 GCA_964652725.1 uncultured Dehalococcoidaceae bacterium
TATCTTCTTACCCCAGCCGATTCTGGCTGCCCCTTCTTCGTAGGTAGACGGAGCCCAGCCGGGTTTGACGATGCTCACCACGGCGATGTAGAGCAGGTAGAGCGCGGACAGGAGAAATCCCGCCCCGAAGGCCGCCATAAAAAGCCGCCCCACCGATATCTCCGCGGTGGCTCCGTAGACCACCAGCATAACGCTCGGAGGTATCAGGATACCGAGGGTGCCGCCGGCACAGATGGCGCCGGTGGCAAGCTCTTTATTGTAGCCGCGTGATATCATATGCGGCAGGGCTACCATACCGAGCATCACCACCGAGCCGGCAATGATGCCCGTGGCGGCGGCAAGGGCCGTGCCGGTAAGCACTACCACAATGGCCAGATGTCCCCGGAGGCGGTGCAGCCATATTTCCAGAGTATTGAAAAGCGCTTCCCCGATGCCTGACTCTTCAATCATCACTCCCATAAAGACGAACAGAGGCACGGCAACGAGGGTATAGTTGGTGAGTACACCGAAGGCCTGTGTATACAGTATGCTAAAGGTTTTGGCGCCGATGGTGAGAAATCCCACTACCAGCGCCGAGCCGAAAAGGCAGAAGCCCAGCGGAAATCCGATGAAGATAGGAATCAGCAAGAGGAGGAACATGGCTACGACGGCCACTTCTGGGCTCATGTCTATCATGCTTCACCTCTTCCCGTCGGCACCAGCGTCCTGCCGGTTATGGCGCCGAACAGTTCGCGGATGAACCACGAAACGGCCTCCACAGACAGCAGGGAGAAGCCAATGGCAACCGTGAAGCGGAACGGGACCATACTCGGCTCCCAGAACCCGAACTGAGATATTTCACCCACCTGCAGAGACCAGAAAGCGAACTTCCAGGCCTGCTGGGTGAAGACCGCGAGTCCAGTGAACAGGAACAGGACGGTAAAGACTATATCAGCGATTTTCTGCATTCTCGGGGGATAGCGGGAGTAGAAGATGTCAATCCTGATGTGCCCCCGGTGCAGGAGCACGTAGGGGGCGGAAAGGATGAAGAAAGCCCCGCCCATCATGATGGTGGTATCGTAGGACCAGGCGGTGGGGCTGTTGAGCAGGTACCTCATGGTGACCTCGAAGACCATGGTAAGCATAACGATTACTGACAGCCAGCGGAATGTCAGCCCGGTCCACTCGGCCAGCCAGTCGGCGGCTTTGACCAAGCCTCTCAGTATGAACATAGTTACCCTCTAAATCAGCCGGATTGGGGGATGCCCCGGCGTGCCGGGGCATCCCCGTTGTCTGCCGCAGCAGGTAAGTCTACAGGCCGAGTTCCGCCATCAGGCCCGGAATATCGGGCTGGACCTGGCCGTAGACCGAAGCGTAACCGCGCACGAACTCCCACTGGTTGTTGTACACTCTCTCGAAGAAGGGGTCCTTGGCAGCTTCGGCCAGCCACATTTCGTTGGCCTTCTCCACCAAGAAGAGCTGGATTTCGCGGGGGGTCTCAAGGAGCTGAGGAGTGCCCAGTACTTTCAGCTCAGCAGTGGCTTCAATGTTGCGCACCGGCATCATGGTCAGGTTATGCATGAGAGTACCTTTTCCCGTTACCCAGAGAAGCTCCTGGTATTCCGCCGGCAGGGCATTAAAGGCATCTTTATTAGCGTAGAAGTCGAAGGTGGCCAGCGGAGCGTGGATTCCGGGGTGGTACCAGTACTGGGTGACCTCGTGCATGCCGAAGGACATGTTGGTGGTGCGGTCAGAGAGCTCGGCGGCGTCGAGGACACCGCGCTGCAGTGCCTCGTAAACGTCACCAGCCGGCATGCCCACCACGGAAGCACCGATCTCGTCCAGGATCTTGCCCCAGTCGCCGAACGTCCGTATCTTCATTCCCCGGAGGTCGTCGACTGTATTGAGCTCTTTGTTGGTCATCAGCTCCTCTTCGGCGCCGGAGGCAGCCCAGGGACCCAGGGATAGAACCTTGTCATACCCCGGGGTGTTATCGATGAGTTCCTGCTCCAGTGCCAGACCGTCGCCGTGGAGATACCAGGCGGCCATCTGGTCCGGGTTGGGACTGGCTGCATATTCGGTGAAGAGACCGGCTACGGAGCCGAAGGCCTTCTTATTGTTCACCGGCGTGGTGAAAGCACCGTCCAGAGTACCGGACTGCACCGCGTCCCATTCGCCGTCCGTGGCAACGATGGAGCCGGGCTCGTTGACTTCGATGACAAAACCGCCACCGGTGATAATCTCAATTTGCTTGAACGCATTAATACCCGTTTGAATCACCGGTTGAACGGTGGGGTTCTTGGACTGGACCACCCACCTTATGACCTTGGCCGGCTGGGAGGGGCTGGGTGAGGGCGAAGGGCTGGGGGAAGGACTGGGCGAAGGAGACGGGGATGGGGAAGGGGAAGGAGAAGGCGAAGGGGATGGCGCTGGCGCGGCACAGGCTGCTAGAAGAGCGCCCAGCAGGACAATGGTTAACGCCACTGCCAAGATTGGTTTCCTCATTTAAGAATTCCTCCTATTAACAATACCACCGCAGGTCAGGATATACTGTTGAAGTCAATCACCTCCTTTCAAATTCCGTTCGAAGGTGTCCGTATGCTGAAAGAAAACCGCTATATTATAGCGGCCACAGACAAAGGGTGTCAATCATTCAGCCGGACTGCAACAGGCCCCGCAGGTCGCCCCTGACCCTGAGCATATCTTTCCACAGGTCGCCCGTACGGGAAAGCCTTTCCCGCATGTTCAGGATGGTGAAATCGGTCGGGTAGACACTGCGCAGCTCATCCCAGCGCAGCGGTGCTGAAACGGTGGCTTCCGGGGTGGGGCGGAGCGAATAGGCACAGGCAAGCGTCTTGCCGCGCAGGTTCTGGTTGTAATCGAGGAAGACCTTGCCGCGCCTCCTTTCCACCACCCACTCTCCGGTAACGGCGCCGGGATGGCGCTGTATAACAAACCGGCAGATGGTGCTGGCTGCGGCGTGGACGGCGTGATATTCAAACTGGCGGAGTAGGGGGACATAGATGTGCAGGCCGGTACGTCCGGAGGTCTTGACAAAAGAAGGCAGGGAGAGCCCGTCCAGAGTTTCCTTGAGCCAAAGAGCGGCTTCGCAGGTCCTGGCAAAGCCTTCCCGGTTCAGCTCCGGTTCGGCGCCCGGGGGTTCACCGCCGGAGTAGATGTAGGGGTCCAGGTCGAAGACGATGAAATCGGGATAGCGGGTCAGCAGGTCCGGAGTGAGCTCGCCGGAGGGCTCGCTGTCCAGTCCCGGTCTGACGCGCGAGAACCAGGTGTGCAGCTCGAGGTCGGCCACCTGCCCCAGCCAGAGGAGGGTGGGCAGATTGTTGCACAGCAGGTACTCACGACATCCTTTTCCGTGCTCGGAGAGTGGTACCGCGGCCACGAAATCCGGCAGCGGGCTGCTCCAGTGTTTCTGGAAAAAGTGCTGGCCATATATGCCGTCCGGGTAGCGGCTCAGGGTAAGGGGACGTTCATGCAGATGCGGCAGCAACCGGGGGGCCACCGCAGCCAGATAGATGAGCAAGTGGCGTTTGGTCAGGGACGGCCTCTCTTCCAGGGCGGGCCAGAGCTCCTTGTCCAGATTGGTGAGACCTACGCGGTGGCCTTCCACCTCCAGGTCCAGGCTGTCCCGGGGGCCGTACAGCTGCTCCAGGATACCGTCAATGTTGCCCGGGCCGGAAGTTTCCCCGCCGTCACCGCGGGGCAGAGTTACCGCGGGCGGGGCCCGGTGCACTTCGGCTGCGGGCTTGTCCGGGCGCAGGCGCAGGAAAACCGGAGTGCGCAGACGCCCGTCCCGGGTCCACTGTGAGAACTTTATCTCCGCCACCAGCTCAGGGCGTACCCAGGCCGCGGGCGCATTCGTTTCGGGCGTTACGGCGAAGGGGCACCTCTCCGTCTTGAGTGCTTCCAGACGTTTTCTCAGCGCGGTCAGGGCACGGTCATCGAAGCCGGTGCCCACGTGCCCCGCCGGCAGGAGGCGGCCCTGCCCATCGTAGTAGCCCAGCAAAAGCGCGCCGAAGGTGGAGGCGCGGCCGCCCGCGCCGCGGGTATAGCCCCCGATGATGAAGTCGTCCGTCTGCGTGGTCTTTATCTTGAGCCAGTCCGCGGAACGCCGCCCGAACCGGTAAAGACTGTGCCTGCGCTTGGCGATAACCCCTTCCAGTCCCTGCTCC
>CAZZAU010000130.1:4179-4989 GCA_964652725.1 uncultured Dehalococcoidaceae bacterium
TCGGATCGATCAGGGTATTGGCCCAGCCGAACTGCAGACGGTTCAACCCCTTGCGTAAGGTCAGGTGCCGGACCTCCCGCACCAGGGTAAGGTCGGCGCTGTTGTAAATGGTCACGCCATCCCCTTCGAAGTGTTCCAGGAACCGCACCGACTGCGCCAGTTGCAGGACGCGCTGCAGCAGCCTTTTCCTGTTGACCAGTGGTACATCACGGAGGTCATAGCCATCGAGATACAGTATGTCAAAGACATAGTAGATGACGGCCGCCGCCCCCCCACCTTTTCCCCCCATCGTCTCCAGGTAACTCTGCAAGCACTGGAAGCAAAGCCTGCCCCACCGGTCCAGGGCGATGATTTCGCCGTCCAGCAAAAGCTGCGCCGCCGGCTGCCGGCGCAGGCTTGCCACTATCTCCGGGTACTTTCCGGTCACCTCCAGGCCACGCCTGGAGACGAGCCGGCAAGCGCCATCGCTGATGACGGCGCCGGTACGGTAGCCGTCTAGCTTGGGCTCGAAAAGCCAGTCGGCGCCGGAAAATGGGGCCGGGGCGCTGTCCGCCAGCATCGGGAAGATGGTTGCAGGAAGAGGCGCCCTGCGCACCCCGGGCAGTTCCGGCAGCCTTGTGCTGGCGCTTGCCGGGGGCGGCTGAGACCCCTTTTTCAGACCGGCTATGGTCATACCGGTAATCACGGAAGCTTCCTCGGCGAGGATATCCCGGGAAGGAGCAGCCAGGCTGTCACGGTGTTTGATGAGAAGCCATTCCTTCTGACCGCGCCTCATCCTGACCAGCGTCCAGGACCCCTTGAGCTTGTGTC
>CAZZAU010000131.1:0-4862 GCA_964652725.1 uncultured Dehalococcoidaceae bacterium
GACTTCCTTTGCTATGTGACTCCTTCCGAGCACCTCGGCCTGCCGGATGTTGAGGACGTCAGGCAGGGAGTCATCGCCTCCCGCATCGCCGCCCACGCCGGCGATATCGTGAAAGGGGTGAAAGGGGCGCTGGAATGGGACCGCAGGATGTCAATCGCCCGAAAGAAAATCGACTGGGAGGAGCAGGCCAGACTGTCCCTGGACCCTCGCCGCGCCGAGCTGGTGCACCGCCATCACGCCTCGGCGGGCACTGCCTGCAGCATGTGCGGGAAGTACTGCGCCATGGAGCTGGTGGAGAAATACCTGGGGGTGGGCTCGCCGAAATGCTGACCTGACATAACACTATTCACCCGCTTTGAAGGCCTGACAGCGGCTCGCAGTTAGTTATACCGGTCAGGCCTTTTTGCGGCCGGTCGCGAGGGCGTGTGACGGTCGCAACGGAGACCAGGTAAAAGGCCGAGAGGCTTTTCTTGGATTTTGTTTGCATCTGGTTGTTGTTTTACTCACCCCATTGTGTCCCCCTTTCAAACGGGTTTGTCCTTCGTGCCCCATTGCAATGATATTTGAGAAGGGGACGGGGGGGAGGTATCAACTACCAACCGCGCTCAAACTAAAACCTTTTCTTGACATCCGGCGTCATAGTAGTAGAATGGGAAAAGTATGGGGCTTTTCGGCACTTCAGGTATACGCCGCTTGTTCGACGATGACCTGCTGGGACTGGCCCTGATGGTGGGACTGGCGGTGGGGAAAAGTCCGGAGAGGGTGGTGGTGGGCAGAGATACCCGCACCTCAAGCGAGGCCCTGCAGCACGCCGTGATGGCCGGCCTTCTGGCCGCCGGCTCGCCGTGCGAGGACGCCGGAGTGGTGCCAACGCCCACCGTAGGCTTTGCTGCCAGGAACTGTGCCGCCGGGGTTATGGTTACCGCTTCCCACAATCCCCCCGAATACAACGGCCTCAAGCTCATCAATCCGGACGGTGCGGCCTTCGATGCGGCGCAGCGGCATCGGCTGGAGGAAATGGTGGAGCGTGAGTCATGGAATTCTCCGTCCTGGCGCGAGGTCGCGGAGAGCCGCGTCTATGAGGGAGCCGCTCAGAAGCACATCGAGAGGGTGGTGAGGGACTTTCCGGACCGGCTGGGTCTTAAGGTAGTCCTGGACTGTGGCGGGGGGGCCGCATGCGCCGTCACGCCGCATCTTTTGCGGAGGCTGGGATGCGAGGTGATGGAGATGGACTGCCATCCCGGCGGCTTCTTTCCTCGTGGACTGGAACCCAACGAGGCCAATCTCGGCGACCTGGTGAAAGCGGTTATTACGTCCGGGGCGGACCTGGGCATTGCTCATGACGGGGACGCCGACCGCATGATGGCGGTGGACGAGCGAGGGCGCTTCATTTCCGGAGACAAGTTGCTCGTGCTGCTGGCCCGCGCCTGTAACGCCCGGGACGTGGTTACCACTCTTGATGCATCGATGGTCATGGAAGAGCTTGGCTTCAGGGTCAGGCGCACCAGGATAGGAGATACGTACGTTTCCGAGGAGTTGAGAAATGGCGGCGACCTCGGCGGGGAACCTTCCGGGAGCTGGGTCTTCCCCGGAATATCGCTCTGCCCGGACGGTATTTACGCCGCGGCGCAGATGGCCGCCATTGCCGGCGGGCGGCAGCTTTCGCGGCTGGTGGACGACATACCCGCCTATCCGCTATTGCGCGGCAGCATCCCTGGCAGCGGCATATTTCTGCCCGACCTCGAGCCGGCCCTGCTGGCGCTGGAGCCGCTTGCGATGGACAGGACGGACGGCATAAGGCTGGCCTTCGACGATGGCTGGCTTCTGGTCAGACCCTCGGGCACAGAACCCAGGGTCAGGTTCACTGCCGAAGCCAGGACCGAACAGAGGACGAGAGCGCTGTACCAGAGTGGTATCCAGGCTGTCAGAAATCAGCTTGCCCTGAAGGAGCGCGAAACGTGAAGGCGGTGGTGCTGGCGGCAGGGGAGGGGAACCGGATGCGCCCCCTCACCTACACCCGGCCCAAGGTGATGCTGCCCCTGGCCAACAAGCCCATACTGGAGCACCTGCTGGAGGAGGCAATCGCCGCGGGCATCAGGGAGTTCGTCCTGGTGGTGGGCTACCATGATGAGCAGGTGCGCCGCCATTTCGGGCGGGGGGAGAGATGGAGGGTCAGCATAGACTACGTAAGTCAGCGCAGGCAACAGGGCACCGCCGATGCCGTGCGGATGGCGGAAGGATTGCTGGCGGAGAACTTTCTGGTGCTCAACGGGGATATGCTGGTCAGCCGGGAGGACATCAGCGGGATGACCGCCGGCGGCAGCACGACCATAGGCGTAATCGAGGTTGAAGACCCGCGGGGACTGGGAGTGGTGGAGGTGGACGCAAGCAGAGTGGTACGCGTCCACGAGAAGGAAGAAAACCCGCCCTCCAGACTGGCCAATGCGGGGCTTTACTTTTTCACGCCCGCAGTCCTGGAGGCCATATCCTGTACGGAGAAATCGCCCCGCGGAGAGTATGAGCTTACCGATTCTCTGAACCTGATGATAGCCGGCGGGCAGGAGGTGGCGGCGCGGCCCCTCGGGCGCTGGCTCGACCTCAGCTATCCGTGGGATTTGCTGGCCGCCAACGAAACCCTGCTGGGCCGGATGCAGGCGGAGAACCTGGGAGAAATAGAGGACGGTGCTACCGTAAAGGGAGCTGTCTCCATCGGAAAGAATACGGTGATAAGGTCCGGCGCCTACGTCGTCGGGCCAGTGAGCATCGGGGAGGGCTGCGAGGTGGGGCCCAATTGCTATATCCGCCCCTGTACCGCCATCGGCGACGGTTGCCACATCGGCAGTGCGGTGGAAGTGAAGAACTGCATCATTATGAGTGGCAGCAAGCTCCCCCATCATAACTACGCCGGGGATAGCGTCATCGGGGAGGGCTGCAATTTCGGTGCCGGCACCAAGACCGCCAACCTCAGGCTGGACAGGAAAGAGGTGGTGGTGGCCGGGGTGCGCACCGGGAGGAAGAAGCTGGGGGCGATAATCGGTGACAATGTGCAGACCGGGATAAACGCCAGCATCAACGTGGGTGCTGTCATCGGCAACAACGCTTTCATCGGGCCGGGGGCGGTTGCCAGCGGCATTATTATGCCTGATTCCAGGATATTCTGAGAGGTACCTATGAAGCAAGCGGTGATACTGGCCGCCGGAGAAGGTCAAAGGCTGAGGCCGTTTACGGTAAACCGGCCCAAGGTGATGCTGGGCATCGCTGGCAAACCTGTACTGCAATATGCCATCGAGGCACTGGCGGCGAACGGCATCCGGGACATAACGCTGGTGGTGGGCTACCGCAAAGAACAGGTAATCGATTTTCTGGGCTCCGGAGAGGAGTTGGGAGTGGCCCTGACCTATATCACTCAGGAGCAGCAGCTGGGCACGGCGCATGCCCTGGCCAGGGCCAGGGCCATGGTCAAGCACGACTTTCTGGTTCTGCCCGGCGATAACCTCATCGAGCCTGATACCATACGGGAGTTCGCTGCTGTATCCCCGGATGCGCTGCTGGTGAAGAGAGCACAGGACCCCCAGCGGTACGGGGTGGTTGTCCTGGAGGGGGGACTGGTCAGGGAGGTGGTGGAGAAACCGGAGGCAACCAAGGGCAATCTGGTCAGCACCGGCGTCTACTCTTTCCATCCGGATATTTTCGACTTCATCGAACCCGACCTGGACCTCCCCGATGTTTTGAACAATGCCATTAGGGGTGGGCGCAGCATCAGGGCAGTGGAGACCGCCGCCACCTGGCTGGACGCGGTTTATCCCTGGGATATCCTCGTGCTCAATGCCGCTGTGCTGGAGCGGGTTACGGACAGCTCCAGCGCCATCATTGAAGCTGGCGCCTGCCTCAAAGGGCCGGTGGTGGTAGGCAGGGACACTGTTATTCGTTCCCACACTTACATTGTGGGGCCGGCTGTCATCGGGGACGGTTGTGACATCGGCCCAAATGTCTGCATCTTTCCGGCCACCACCCTCGGTGATAATGTGGTGGCGGCCCCGTTCACCCACATAAAGAACAGCGTGGTGGGCAATGATGTCAACATTGGCCCCGGTTGCACCATCGAGGACTCGGTTATCGACCACGGCTGCGTCATCCAGGCGCATTTCACCGCGTGCTGTGGGGAAAGCGAGATCGCGGTGGATGACCACCTGCACAGGGTCCGGGTGGGCGCCATGCTGGGCGAAGGCTGCCGGATTGGCAACGGGGTGGTGGCCCGGCCCGGGGTAATAGTGGGGAATTACGCTCAGATACAGCCGCTGAAGCTTATCGGCGGGCGGCTGCCGGACCGGAGCCTGGTATATTGAGGAATTGCCTGTGTGCGGCATAGTAGGGTACGCGGGATGTAAACAGGCCCGGCCCGTTTTGCTCGATTGTCTGGGCAGGCTGGAATACCGCGGCTACGATTCGTGCGGGATTGCCGTGTACGGGAGCGGTCTGGAGATATTCAAAGACGCGGTCAGAGTGAAAGAGCTGGCCACGTCTCTACCCGCTTCCGGTGGAGGTAAAATGGGCATCGGGCATACCAGGTGGGCTACCCACGGGGAGCCATCTCGCACAAATGCGCATCCGCTGTCCGATTGCACCGGCAAGATCGCGGTGGTGCATAACGGGGTGATTACCAACTATCAGCGGCTGAAAGAGCGCCTCGACGGCGAAGGGCATGTCTTTACTTCGGAAACCGACACCGAGGTTATCTCCCACCTTATCGAAAAGTATTATGAGGGGGACTTGGCGCAGGCGGTTGAACGGGCATTGCGTGATATCGAGGGCTCCTACGCCATCGTTGTGCTGGCCGCAGGCGAGCCGGCGCTGGTGGCGGC
>CAZZAU010000132.1:0-4832 GCA_964652725.1 uncultured Dehalococcoidaceae bacterium
CCTGTCAATATGAGGCCGCAGGCGCTTAAGCTCCAATCCGCCGACAGGATTGCATAAACAAGAACCACCGCGCTTTTGCTGCCGGCTCGTGCTTTTGCGTTTTGCGGCAAGTATGCTATCATTGTGGAGGGAGAGGTCTATTGGGTGGTCTGTTCGGCCAGGTAGTTGGGCTCACTGTTGTCTTCAGTCCGTGGTTATTGCTCGCCATATTCCTTATGGTGCTGATCGGGGAGTTCGGCCTATCGATTCCATATTTGATGGAAACGGTATGGCTCTTTTCCGGATACAGCTTTGCCAGCGGCAATATTGCCATCGAGCACCTGTTCTTGTTCGGAACGGTCGGCATTATCGGGCGTATTGCCGGGGCGAGCGCTCTTTTCTACATCAGCTGGCATGGCAAGCGGCCGCTGGGCGTGTTTGCTCTCCGGTATCTCGGCGCAGCGGCGGCCAGAGTAACCGGCGCTTTCCGTCCATTGCAGAGACTGGTTGCTGCGCTGGGCTCGGCGATGCGGTGGGCATTGGCAAGAGTTCTCCAGTCAGCGGGGAGCAAGGTGAGCGATGGGCGGACGCTTGTCCTGTTCGGCAGGAGCCTCAGGTTGTCACCCTTTACCGTGGCGCTGGGCCGCCTGCTCTGGATGCGGCTGCCGCTGACCATAACCCTGGGCGTCAGAAAGCAACCCCGGTCTCTTCTCCTGGGCGTGGTCATCTTCAGCGTAATATGGGATGGCGCTTACATAGTCTTCGGCATTCTGGGCGGTAGGGGAGGACTGGAACCTCTGCAGATGGTGCTCTACCCGGTAGGGGCGATGACCCTCATATCGGCAACGGCTTTTGGCTACCGGCGGCTCCGAGGTAGTCCGGCGCGAGATTGCCCCCCGGCCTGACGGCCCCGCGCGATACCGGTTCCGGGTCCGGCTTGCTGGCTGTCCCGCGCCAACCAGACGGGCGTTTTCCTGTACTTCAACTCGCGTTTCCCAATAGCTTGCCTTGCGTTGTAGAATATATGAGAAGTCTCCTCCGGACCCGAAAATCATGCACGGTGAGGTGAAAAATGGATATTGAGCACGGGGCTGAAGTTATCGACAAGAATGGAAAGAGGCTGGGGACCGTCGGCCGGGTGATACGGGACAGCTACACTACGGAAATCACCAAGTTCACCGTAAGTACGGGCACGCTGGGCACCGATTTGTTCTTTTCGCCGCAGGAGGTGCAGGAGGCCAACGCCGCCACGGTGAGATTGAGCATCGCTCTGGATGAAGGAGAGGCCCTGGAGGTGAAATATGGCGCCGAGGTGGTTGACCGGGACGGCAAAGTCTTGGGCACGGTTGACTATCCGGTGCGTGACACTCTGACCGGCGAGATACGGAGCTTCAAGGTGAATACAGAGCACGGCGGAGATGCTCTCTTTTTCTCTACGGATGACCTGCTCGAGGTTGCTCCCACCAGGGTGAAGCTGAAGCTGGGTTCCGGCGAAGCAGGGCAGACCGCTTAGTCTCGCGCACTAAGACGCGGCTCTTCTCCGCCTTCTGCGGAACCAGTATGAGGCGATGCCTGACGCCACTACAGCGGCGATAACACCCGCCACCAGGCCCCGGGCTCCCCCGGAGCCCGGCTCAGGGGCCGGCAGGGGAGATGGGGTTGGAGTCAGCGCCAGGACAACCTCCCCGGATGATGCGCCTGTCCCTTCGGCGGCGAGCGCGGCTTGCGCTCTCACCACGAACGACCCGGCCAGGCCACAGATGTCCACCGTGTATGTACCCGGCGCATCCCTTACCACCGGGAACGTAACTTCCCGGTTTTCGCCGCCGCCCAGGGCTATCGTCTGTGCCTCCGCCCGGGCGCCGTCGATTTGCAGGGACAGTTCCTGCGCGCCTGGAAGGTCGCCGGTGTTGGCCAGAGTGACGCGGATGGTCACTGTCTCACCGGCTTCGGCCTCTTCCGGGGATATGCTGAGGGCGCTGGCGAGAAAGCTGGCCGGGGCCGGGGGTTCTTTGACCTGACACGTTACGGGCAAACCGCCGACCTCTATATTGTATTCGCCGGGAGTGTCCGGAGTCAGGCTGAACACAAGCCGCACGCTTTCGCCTCCGGCAAGGGTGGTCTCTTTTATCTCCGCCACCACCCCGTCAACTTTCAGGTCCGCCTCATAGCTGCCGGCAAGGTCGCCGGCGTTGGTCACGGTCACGCCGATGGCTACGTTATCTCCGGGTTGCGGCTCCTCCGGTGCCAGGGAAAGGTCACTTACGGTGAAGCTGGCGGGACGGGCCGGCGCCAGGATGGTAAAGACGCTGAAATGGCTGACCGGCGCGCTCACGGTACCGGCCTCGGGGTCGACGGTGCTTTCCAGTCTTACCCACTCGCCGGCGTTTCCGTCCCACATCGCTATGAAGAGGTCTCCCTCGGCGGCACCCTCAGGCAGCAGCGAGATGTCATATCTGAGGACAAGGTCTGCGGCAGGCTCGAAGGTGGCGCCATCCGGCCACATATCATACACCTGGCCGACCCTTTCCGTGTCCGGCGGAGCCGGAGGTGGGCTTACCACCTTTTCGACTATCATGGAGGAGAGGAACGAGCCGGCCTTGTTCCGGCAGAAAGTGCCTTCCGTCAGATATAGTCTGGCATTGATATCCACGCTGGGTGCTTCAATATCTTCGAGGAGCTTGCCGCTCTCCGCTATCACCCCCATAAGATTGGTAATTCTTTTTTCGCCCACCACTGCGCCTCCACCGCCACCGCCGGATGGAGGGGGTGGGGATGATACGGAGGGGCCGGAATGAACACCGGTATCTCCGATGGCGACAGCCGTACCGTCGCTGGCGGCGAACTGGAAGCTGTGGCTGCCGGGACCGAGGGCGGCGCCAGTGACCGGGTACTGATAGATTTCACCGTTGGCGAAATTGCCGTCCTGCCCGGCGCTGGCGGTCATATTGGCCGTAACGGCACCGTCAATAGTGACCGTAATCCACTGAGGAGCTTCGTTTTCGAAATCGGTATAGTTCACCGAGAAGGTGAAATTGGCGGAGGAATCGCCGCTGGTCGGAGATACGCCGCCATCGGAGAGGAATGGCGAGTCCTCCGCGATATGGAACGGTCCCAGGTGCGCCGGTGTCTGCCAGTTGCCGGCGCCGTCCGCGCTGGCGATGTGAAAGTAGTGAGTGCCGTCGGCGAGCTGCGGGCTGGGTGAGATTGTCCGTTCCCGCGGGGATGTTCACCACTGTGTCCGGGGTGGTGTTGGCGGTGCTGTCCCAGAGAATCGAATAACCGTCCGGGCCGCTCAGGTTATCCGTGGCGGCGGCCCAGCTTACGTCCACGGTATTGTCAGGCGACCATGCGCCTGGGCTGTGGGAGGTGCTGTTCACGCTGGTGGGGCCGGCGGGTGGGGTGACATCCCTGTAGAACTGCCAGCTCCACTCCCCCGCCTCGCCGGCCTTGTTGCCGGCATCATCCGATGCTTTGAAGTAGATGGTGTGGCCGCCTTCGACGAGTCCGTCAAAGCCGGGTATCGTCCAGTTATCGCTGTCCCAGGAAGTGCCCGACCAGGCGGTAAAGAGGGCGGTCCAGTTGCCGCTGTATGAGTCCATCTGGTACCAGCCGCTTTCCAGAGCAACGTCGTCGCTGAAGCCGAAAACAGAGAGGACAGGTGCGGTGTTGTGGTACTGCCCCTCAGCTTCGGCGATGGGCTTCATAGTCGGAGGCGAGTCACTCTCGAAGATGAAAGTCCCTTCGCTGATGGCGTGGGACCAGTCGGCGTCATAGGCGGCCGGCGGCATATGCGCCTGTTCGCTGATAACCAGATGCCAGGTGCCCGGCGTATCCGTGCCGGGCACGAAGGCGCGCTCGGCGGACAGGTTGCCTGTTGCGCCGGATGTTACACTGGTGGTATCTATCCGGGCACCGTTGCCGTCATAGTAGGCCAGCTTGTATTCCTGGCCGGGCAGGAAGCCGGGGGAATATGTGTAAACGGTGCCCTCGGCGCCGTAGCCGGTAAAGTTGTCGCAGGCCGTGGAATACGCGGCGTCGCTGTAAAAGCCCGGCTGGGGCAAGGTGAAATTGACGGAGGCGGCCGCATCCAGTAGTCCCCAGCCGTACTCGTCATCCTTCCCCGCGTTCCCCCTGTCTCTCGCCGTGGACAGAAGAGCGTGCCTGACCTGGGCCGCGTTCCAGGCAGGGTGTTTGGCCAGTATGAGCGCGGCCACGCCGGAGACGTGGGGGGCGGCCATGGACGTCCCCTGGAAGAAATAATACTGGAAATCGGTTACGTTACCACTGGTGAAGGTCTGCTGCAGGACCCCGTCCCCATAACTGTCCCCGTTCTGGTCAACCGAGGTGTCGCCTCCGGGGGCGGCGATATCGCAGTGAGGCCCGTAAGACGAATAGTAGGAGCGCGTTTCATCATAGCGGGTGGCGCCCACGGCGATGACATAATCATCATAGGCGGCGGGATAGGCAATGTCATTGCTGCCATCACCCTCGTTACCCATCGCAGCGATGATAATCACGCCGGCATTGCGCGCGTAGGCCACGGCTTCCTCCACTGTACTGGAATAGCTGCCTCCGCCGGAGAAGTTTATGATGTCGGCGCCGTTGCGGGCGGCGTAATAGAAAGCTTCGACGAGCCAGCTGGCGGTGCCGGCGCCGGCGGCGTCGAACACCTTGAGCGGCATTATGGTGGTGTTGAAGGCAATGCCCGCCGTACCTAAGCCGTTGCCGGTGCTCTGGGCTATGGTGCCGGTGACGTGCGTGCCGTGACCGTGGTCGTCGTTGGGGTGAGCGTCGCCGTTGACGAAGTCCCAGCCGTTGCCGTCATCGTCAACGTAGTTTGCCAGGGTTTC
>CAZZAU010000133.1:0-4767 GCA_964652725.1 uncultured Dehalococcoidaceae bacterium
AGGAGTTGCTCAATTTCTGAGCGGCGAATTGCTCAATTTTTCGGCGGTGCGTCCATACGGCGGTTCTCACGGCATCTTCTACGCTCGTTTGGTAAGAGCCGAATGGCATATCTCCTATTATGAAAGTATTGGGGGCTCCGCGCCTGACGGCAGCGGTATGACCTATTTGCTGGTCTACGGTAACGGGGATTGTCCCGGAAGGATAACCATACACGCAGTTGCCCAGTGAGTCCCCTACTAGAATAGCATCCATACCCACGCGTTCAGCAAACTGCGCTGTCGGATAGTCATATGTGCTTATTAAGGCTATTTTCTCCCCTTCTTTTTTCATCTTCTGAAAATCAAAAATTGTTTTCTTTTTCGGCATAATCAGCTTCTCCCTTTTGGTTTTACTCTGGAATGGATATCGATACAAATTATAAAGAGACAATGATGTAGATGTCTACTGTCGAATCCATAAATTGACCGTGAATGAGATGGCCCAGCCTGTAGCCGGTTTTTTCCCTGCAACAGGGCTACTATCCTCCGCTAAAACGCTTCCCACATACACCTTGACGGTTCATCGTTTCTGTTGTATGATATGCTCGCATGCAGTTATATGCATATATGTTTGAGGTGGAGTATGAGAGAAACAAAGGCTTTCAAGGTCCTGTCTGATGAGACCAAGATGCGGATACTTAACCTGCTCCTGGAAAGAGAGTGCTGTGTTTGCGAGGTAATGCAGTCACTTGAAATACCACAGTCCAGGGCTTCCCGGGGCTTGATTGCTCTCCATGATGCCGGTTTTCTCAAGCTGAGGAAGGAACGGCTATGGTCGCTTTACTCGTTAGATGAGGAAGGCATCAGGGGTTACCGGTCCCGACTGGTTGAGGCAGTAAGGGAAGCTTTGAAGGACAGCAAAGCCGCCGCTCTGGACAAGGAGCGCTTGAAGAAAGCAGAGCGTGTCGGGGCGAGATGCGTTACCAGTCCAGAGAATGACGTATCCTGTAAAACGGCTTCTCTTTGATTTTAAAGGTGAATGGTCTTGGAGGTTCTGGTTAATCTTCTTCAAGGCGGATGGAACGTTTCAGGCAATCCCATCAAGAACCCTGAGAACAACCGTCAACTCACCGCGAAAGCTGAACGGAAAAGGCGTTTCCGGGAGTGCGGGCAACCCCATTAGCAGGGCTTTACTTGTCGGGATAGAGCAGGCGGAAAAGAGACGATGATCAACCTGGGACCGGTCACCATCGGCCTGTATGGCATAATGATAGCTCTGGGTATTGTGGCGGCCATAGCCCTGTCCATCGTCGAGGCAAAAAGACGCGGACAGGATACCGGGCACATATCGAACATGGCGCTTATTATCATCCCCCTAGGTATCATTGGCGCCCGGCTGTACCATGTTATAGATGAATGGAGCTTTTACAGCCAGAACCCGGCATTGATTATCGGCGGGCGCGGGCTGGGCATTTTCGGAGCTGTTATCGGTGGTGCGGTCGGCCTCTTTATCTATACCAAATGGAAAAGGCTCAGCACCCTGGAATGGATGGATATCGTTGCCCCTGGTCTTATCCTGGCACAGGCAATCGGCAGGTGGGGGAATTACTTCAACCAGGAGCTTTACGGCTACCCGACCGACCTTCCCTGGGCAATCTATATTGACCCCGCCCACCGGCTTGCCGGCTACGGGGCCTTCAGCCATTTCCATCCCCTCTTCCTGTATGAGTCGGTGTGGAATGTTCTGGGCTGTATTCTACTTTTGTTTGCTGCCCGGAAGCTTAAACAGCGGCTCCTCAGCGGCGATATCTTTTTGCTTTATGTTATTTACTACTCCGTGGGACGGTTCTTTCTCGAAGGCTTGAAAATCGATGTCTGGACTGTGGGCGGGATTCCAACCGCTCGCTGGATAACCGGTGCTGCCATAGTTGTCTCGATTGCCTTGATGGCTTACCGGAGATACCGGGCCTCCCGTAAACGGGAGGGTTGACGCAAATGAGTTATGGATTTTTATTTATATAATAAATTTATATAATTGATGTTGAAAACAGCGAAGCACGTTTCTTGAAGTGCATCGGCGAGCCAACCCGACTCCGCATTATCAAGCTGCTTTCCGAGGGGGAGAAATGTGTGGGAGATATCTGCCAGACTGTCGGTAAAGACCAGCCTTTAGTATCGCATCATCTACGTGCCCTGCGGCAATGCAGCATCGTGAGTGCCAGGCAGGAAACCCGGAAAGTCTATTACCGGCTTGGTGACCGGAGCCTGGCAAGCCTGGTACTGCTGACCGGAGACATCGTAGCAAAGCTTGCGCCATGTGGAGAATCATACTGTGAAGAGGAAGGAGACCCACCATGAAAACGGTACTGTTTGTTTGCGTGCATAACTCGGGGCGCAGCCAGATGGCGGAGGCCTTCTTCAATAAGCTGGCCAGAGGGAGGGCTCGCGCACTTTCGGCTGGCACCCAACCGGGTGATAAGGTGAATCCGGTGGTAGTGGAAGCAATGAAGGAAGCCGGCATAGATATCAGCGGCAACAGGCCCAGGGCACTCACCATGGATATGGTGGAAGGAGCGGACAGAATGATTACCATGGGCTGCGGCGCTGATGCGCAGGCAGTCTGCCCGGCGAGCTTTATAGAGACCGAGGACTGGGCTCTGGAAGACCCCCACGGCAAGCCCATCGAGGAAGTCAGGAGAATCAGGGATGAGGTGAATCAAAGGGTGACCAGACTTGTTCAGGAAATGGTTTCTGAACGGGAGGTATAAGGTATAAATGCTGGAGATAAGAAAGGCCGCCATTTCTCTGGACGAGAGAGATGTAATGGACCTGGAGAGAATCGTCACGGATGCTGATGAGAAAGAGGCACTACAGTTTTTGAAGAAAACAATATACAACAGGATTTTGCGTGGCCAGCAGGGCAGGCTGAAGTCACACCTCGATTCCACCAGTCCTGTGGAAGGGTTCATCCGGCACAACGAATAATATCAGAGCGCTCGTATATTTATGCGCAGAAACACGCAGGTTGTCGAACAGAATCGTTTCGGTGGTGACAGCAATTCTTGAAACGAGGAGATGCTTATATGGCCGAGAAAAGAAGCATAGGTTTCTTTGAGAAATTTCTCACACTGTGGGTCATTCTCTGTATGGGCGCAGGCGTATTGATAGGGCAATTCCTACCAGGTATTCCCGCTTTCTTGAGCAAATTCGAATATGCCCGGGTATCAATACCGGTAGCTGTTCTGATCTGGCTCATGATTTACCCCATGATGTTAAAGGTCGACTTTGCCAGCATCGTAAATGTGGGCAGGAATCCGAAAGGTTTGATAGTGACCTGGATAGTCAACTGGCTTATCAAGCCATTCACCATGTTCGGCATCGCTTCTCTTTTCTTCTTCGTAATATTCAAGGCGCTGATTCCGCAGGAGCTGGCAACGCAATATCTTGCCGGTGCGGTTCTACTGGGCGCCGCGCCCTGCACTGCAATGGTGTTTGTCTGGAGCTATCTCACAAGGGGCAATCCGGCTTACACTCTGGTCCAAGTGGCTACTAACGACCTCATTATCCTTGATAGCGTTCACACCAATCGTGGTGTTTTTGCTCGGAGTCAGCAACATCGCCGTTCCCTGGATGACATTGTTTTTGTCGGTCGTCCTCTTTGTGGTTATTCCGCTTGCCGGCGGCTGGTTCACCAGGGTATATGTAACCCGGAGGCGCGGGAAGGACTACTTCGAAAACAGGTTCATCCCTAAATTTGGAAATATCACCATTATCGGGCTGCTGCTCACGCTGGTTATCATATTCTCGTTTCAGGGGAAAGTCATTATTGAGAATCCGCTACATATTGTTTTGATAGCCTTCCCGCTTTCCATCCAGACTTTTCTTATCTTTTTTATTGCCTATGGGTGGGCAAAAACGTGGAAGCTCGGTCATGATATCGCTGCCCCTGCCGGTATGATTGGAGCCAGCAACTTCTTCGAGCTTGCGGTGGCGGTGGCAATTTCTGTGTTCGGGCTTACCTCGGCGGCAGCGCTGGCTACTGTGGTAGGAGTGCTCGTTGAGGTCCCGGTGATGCTGACCCTTGTGGCGATTGCTAACAGAACGCGTCACTGGTTTGCCGGGGCCAGCGTTGCTGATGAAGACAGAATGTTATAGAGGAGTTGAAGGTCATCATGTACAGCAGAATATTGGTACCTCTGGATGGTTCAGAGATGGCGGAATGCGCTCTCGAACATGCCAGAACAATTGCCACGGGCTGTAACGTCCCGGAGGTTATCCTGATGTTTGTAGCAGAACACGTCTCGCCCGGGCTCTATCAAAGCAGCGAAGAAGCGAAGGAAAAATTGGTGACCTGGGGAAGAGATATTCTGGCAAGGACGGAGAAAAAACTGGCAAGAGAAGGTGTGGCCGTCAGAAGCGTTCTCATGGAAGGGAATCCATCCAAGGTCATCATTGATTATGCCGCTGAAAACGGGATAGACCTTATCATTATGAGCACACATGGACATTCAGGCATCACCCGGTGGGCTTTTGGCAGCGTGGCGAACAAAGTTGTAAATTCATCTACCGTGCCTGTTTTGATAGTAACACCAAAGGGATGCAGGATATGAACTTGATTTCCTGATGAATTTTGAACATGAAAAAATCGATTATACTTTCTCTCTCTGACGGAGAGCTGTTTGAACCGGCGCAGTCCCGCCTCTACTGGCGGTACAGGTGGTCGTGAAACTCTTTGTTAGCTTCACTGGTCGGGGTGGTCGGATTTGAACCGACGACCACCTGAACCCC
>CAZZAU010000134.1:0-4689 GCA_964652725.1 uncultured Dehalococcoidaceae bacterium
CGACACGATAGTCAGCCTGGGTGGACTGCATATTGTGGGCACGGAACGGCACGAAGCAAGGCGTATTGACAACCAGCTCCGCGGTAGAGCCGGCCGTCAGGGCGACCCGGGCAGCTCCCGCTTCTATGTTTCTCTGCAAGATGATATTATGCACCGCTTCGGCGGGGAACGTATCAAAGGCATAATGGAATGGGCCGGCATGGACGAGGACATGCCCATCGAGAATGCGCTGGTGAACAAGGCCATAGAGAACTCCCAGGTGCGGGTGGAAGGGTTCCACTTCGATATGCGCAAACACCTGGTGGAGTACGACGATGTGGTGAACAGGCACCGCGAACTCATCTACGGCGAACGGCGCAAGATACTGAGCGGGGCCGACCTCAAAGGAAACATAAGGGACATGGTGCGGGCGGAAATACAGAAGATGGTGGCCAGCCGCATTGCCGGTGAAGAGGAAGAGGACTGGGATGTGGAAGGATTGACGGCGGACGTCTCCTCGGTTTTTCCTATGCCGGCGGAGTTCAGCGCCGATAGCTTGCTGGAGATGAAGCCAAAGGAAATCCAGGACAGGCTGGTGGGGCTGGCGGAGTCGGTATATGAAGAGCGGGAGAGGGAGCTGGGGCCGGAAAGCATGCGGATACTGGAAAGACTGGTGATGCTGCGCGTCATAGACAGCCTGTGGGTGGAGCACCTGACGGCCATGGAGAATATGCGCCTGCAGGCGGGCTGGCAGACCCTGCGCCAGACCAGGGCGGTGGACGCCTACCGGCGGGAAGGCTACCGCCAGTTCCAGACCCTCCTGGAGACCATACAGCATGACGTGGCGCACACCGTCTACCACGTGAATATCACCCACCGCGAGGAGGGGGCGCCGGCGCAGGTGAGGTCGCCGATGGCCCAGGCCGCCGGACGCAGCGGGGCTGCGGCCACAGTGACGAGGCAGAAAGTGACCGGCCGCAAGGTGGGCCGTAACGAACTCTGCCCCTGTGGGAGCGGCAAGAAATACAAGCATTGCTGTGGAAGGTAAATAAGGGCTATGTGGACTGACGAACAGTTGCGACAGACAACGGGTGAGGTTACCGCGGAGCTGGACAGGCTGTACAATCTGGAGCGGCCTCTGACCAAGGAAGAGAAGAAGTTCCGCTCACGCATGCAGATGAGAAAGTACGTCCTGGAGAAGATAAAGGAAGCCAAGGACAGGGGTCTGACCAGCGACGAGATGTATAATTCCACCATGTATGGCCTGCTGGTGCCCTGGGGCGAGAAGCACCCTTTCCTGATGTTTCTGGTCAGCCGCTGGATAAGGGGCAGGTGGTGGGGGCTTGGAGTATATGACCACGGCATAAGAGCGAAGCGCCAGCAAAAAGAGGCAAATGACCAACGCTGAAATCGCGCAGGTGTTTTCAGACATTGCGGAGATGTTGAAGCTGAAAAAGGACAACATCTTCAAGATACGGGCTTACGAGAAGGTGGCCCGCGCCATCCGGGAATTGCCGGTGGCAGTGGAGACGCTGGTGGCGGAGGGCAGGCTGGAGGAAATCCCTGGGGCGGGGGAGGCCATCAGCAAGAAGCTTACCGAGCTGGTCACTACCGGCAGGCTCGGTTTCCATGAAAGACTTAAGGCGGAGTTCCCTGACGGGGAACAGGGCAAAGGTCCGGAATGAGATACTCTGAGGAGCAATCTGCGGACTGCCGCGCGCTGGCGGCCAGCGATGCCGAAGCCATCAGGTATTTCAAAGAGGCCATAGGCAACGGCCGGCACTGGTATCTGGCCCTGCTGGAAGCTATGGGGAGATGGGGTTCGGCGGCGAAGGAGCACGAAGGGCGTACCTACCGGTACCTCATCCACGGGGAAGCCTTCGACTGGTTGTTGCTGGCGGAGCGGCTGTGTGGGGAAGCAGACGGCTTGCTTCCGGCGGAGGAGAAAAAAACGCTCCTTTTTCACGGGCGGCCGCCCCTTGACCTCTCGCCGGAGGAGGTGGAGGGCTTCATCGGCGCCAGCAAATACCGCCAGTATCTCAACTACTTCTACGGCATAACGGTGGAGAGGGCGCTGGTATTAACGGTGGAGGAGGAGGTGGAGAAAGAGCGGGGGGTGGCGCTTTGCCGGCGGGACACTGATACCTGCGGTGAGGTATATCTGCGCATATACGGGTCAACCAGAGCCGCGCTGCTGGAGCGTTTCCGGAGCGAAACGGGATACGCGCGGTCGCGGTCCATATCCCTCACTGAGCTAAAGGAGTTCACTTACTGGCTGTTCAAACACCGTCTGGCCTGGTGCGATAAAGCGAAGGTGGCCAGCGATACCAAGAAAGGCCTGGAGCGTTTGAAGCGGCAGTGGGCGCGCCACGGACATTTCGGCGTGCTGGCCAGCGAGGAGGTCTTTACCTCTAAGCCCCGTTAGCGTTGCGCTGCGTCAGGCATTGCCGGTTTCTTTGGGCGCTCTTACCACCAGCACCGGCACGGTCCCGGTCCGCAGCACCTTGTCGGTGACGCTGCCGAAAGTCAGCCGGCTCAGCCCGGAGCGGCCGTGGGTGGACATAGCAATGAGGTCGGCCTTCAATTCCTCGGCGGCCTTGACGATTTCATCCGCCGGCTTGCCGGTGGCCACCTTGGCCTTCACCGTGACCCCCTGGGCTTTTAGAGTCTCGCCGGTCTTGTTCAGGTAGTTCCTGACCTTCCTCTTTATCTGCTCGATTTCCTTTTCCGTGTACGGCACCTGCACGCTGGCCTCGCCGGCAATGACATAATGAGACAGTGAAGAGATTACCTGCAGCAGCACCACCTCTGTTTTGACGTCAGGCCCCATTTTGGAAAGCAGGTGTTGCACATGTGTCAGGGCTGTTTCTCCCATCTTTGACCCATCCAGAGGGACCAGGATTCGTTCGAACATCGTGCCTCCTTACAGCCGGGCTAACTGTTCTTTCAGCCTTTCCAGCCTGTCAGTCAAAGTGTATAACTTCTGCCTTTCCTTATCAATAACCCCGGCCGGCGCTTTGGCAAGAAACTCCTGGTTTTCCAGCCGGGCCTGCAAGCGCGCGATTCCAGCTTCCAACTCTTCCGTTTC
This sequence comes from uncultured Dehalococcoidaceae bacterium, assembly GCA_964652725.1. Lineage (GTDB taxonomy): Bacteria > Chloroflexota > Dehalococcoidia > Dehalococcoidales > RBG-16-60-22 > CAZZAU01. Next base: position 3,068 of record CAZZAU010000134.1, read on the forward strand.
TTTGCCCAGCCGCCTTCTCTCCGTGTCCGCATCGAACATGCTGGACATCGGAATGACCACCTCGCCCGCCGCCAGCACGGAAACGAGGGCGTTCTCCCGGGCGGCGTTATCCGGCCTTGCCTCCAGGAATGTCACCGGCCTGGCCCGGGCAAGGGTTTCGATGGTTTCGGCATAGGGCGCTATGGCCGGGGTGCGCTCGCCGGCATAGATGCGCGCTTCCACCCAGCGATTGCTCTCCAATTTGTACTGGGCGCGGGTGTTGCGGATGGCGTGGACAATCTCGATGATGGTTTGCATAACCTCTTCCGCCCCGTCTTCTATGAGCGTGGCATCTGCCTGCGGATAGGCCGCAAGCATAATGGATTCCGCTTGGCCCTCCGGCAGTGCCGACTTCAGATTCTGCCACAGTTCCTCTGTGACGAAGGGCATATAGGGATGCAGCAGCCGGAGTGAGGTTTCCAGGACGTGGAGAAGCACCGGCAGTGGCGAGGAAAACCCGCTTTCCGGGCGGAGGCGGACTTTGGTGAACTCGATGTACCAGTCGCAAAACTCTCCCCAGAGAAAGTCGTGTATCTGGCGCAGGGCCTCACCGAACTGGAAGTCCTCCATCAGGGCCACAGCTGCAACGATGGTGCGGTTCAGGCGGCTCAAAATCCATCTGTCTTCAAGCTGGAGCGAACCGGGTCTTATTTCGGCGGCGGAGTAATCATCAGGAATACTTCTTATGACATATCTGGTGGCGTTCCATAGCTTGTTGGCGAAGTTGCGGCCCGCCTCCAGCCTGGACGCGGCCAGCTTGATGTCGTTGCCGGGAGCGGTGCCGGTGGAAAGCCCGAAGCGGAGGGCATCCGTGCCGTACTGTTCCAGCAGCACGATGGGATTGAGCACGTTGCCTCTCACTTTGCTCATCTTCTCCCCCTTCTCGTCGCGAATGAGGCCGTGGAGGTAGACGGCGTGGAAGGGGATTTCACCCATATCGGCCAGGCCCATCATTATCATCCTGGCCACCCAGAAGAACAGGATATCGTAGCCGGTTTCCATCACGGAGGTGGGGTAGAAGTAGCGTAGCTCTTCGGTGTCTTCGGGCCAGCCGAGCGTGGAATGGGGCCACAGCGCAGAGCTGAACCAGGTGTCCAGCACGTCCGGGTCCTGCTCGATGTGCCGGGAGTGGCAGCTACCGCACTCTTGTGGCTCGTCGACGGCCACGGTCAACTCGTCACAGTCCCGGCAGTACCAGACCGGAATCCTGTGTCCCCACCAGAGCTGGCGGCTGACACACCAGTCGCGTATGTTTTCCATCCAGTTGAGATATACTCTGGTGAAGCGGAGGGGGACGATGGTGATGCGTCCGCTGGTGACCGCCTCGATGGCCGGCCCGGCGAGCGGCCCGGTCTTTATGAACCACTGCTTGCTGGCGATAGGCTCAACCATGGTCTGGCAGCGGATGCAATGTCCCACCGCGTGGGAGTGAGGCTCGGTCTTGACCAGCAGGCCATCCCTCTCCAGGTCTTCAATGATGGCCTTGCGGCAGGCGAATCGGTCCATGCCTGCATACGGGCCGGCATTCTCGTTCATGGTGGCGTCCGGGTTGAGAATATTGATAAGAGGAAGCTGGTGGCGCT
>CAZZAU010000135.1:0-4678 GCA_964652725.1 uncultured Dehalococcoidaceae bacterium
CGGACAGCAGGGACGGCGAGCTTATTGCGCTGCTGCGGGACTCCGGGCTGCAACCCGAACCGGACGGCACCCTGATTGTATCCCGGGAAGTGCAGCAGCAAGGCAGAAGCATCGCCAGGGTAAACGGGCGGACCGTGCCGGTATCGCTGCTGCGTCAAATGGGGCACCACCTCATCGATATTCACAGCCAGATGGAGCACCTTTCCCTGTTGAGCCCGCAGCGCCAGATGGACATCATCGATGGCTACGGTGGACTGCTGCACCGGCGGGCGGAACTCGGAGAAAAAGTATCCGGGCTGCGCCGCACGGCACAAGAGCTCAGCCTGGCAACAAAGGAAAACTGCCAGCGGGAGAACGACCTGCTGGAATACCAGGTCTCGGAGATAGAGCAGGCGGACATCCAGCCAGGCGAAGATGCGGCCCTGGAACAGGAAGCGCTTATCCTGCGGCGTGCCCTGGAGCTGAGAGAATACTGCCATGCCGCGCACAGTATGCTCTACGCGGACGACCGTGCCGCCGCCGGGCTGATACACCAGTCCGCCAGGTCTCTGGAAAAGGCCGCGTCCATCGACCCCGGTCTGCGGTCATACGCCGAGCATATGGGAGCTGCCGCCGCGGAACTGGAGGAAGCCGCCCGGGACATCGCCCGTTACATCGAGACAATAGAGGACAACCCGGAACGCCTGCAGCAGGTGGAAGAGAGAATCCTCAGGCTGCGCCAGCTGAAGCATAAATACGGAGGAACGCTGGAAGAGGTACTGCAATTTCTGGCCCGCGCCCGGCAGCAGCTTGAAGCTGTAGAGTCGCTCCAGGAGCGGCGGCAGCACCTCCAGGCGGAATGGCAACGCCTGGCGACGGAAGCCGGAGAGCTGGCGGAGGTGCTATCGCGGGGGAGAGAGAAATCAGCCCGCAGCCTGGCGCAGCTCGTGAACTCCGAGCTTGCCGAACTCGGCATGCCCCGGGCCCGCTTTGATATTCAACTCAGCCGGGAAGAAGGTGAGGATGGTCTGCCCGCCTGCGGCGGCAGCTACTCTTATACTCATCAAGGCATAGACCGGGTACAGTTCCTGGCCAGCATCAATCCCGGCGAGCCGCCCCGGCCGCTGGCGGACATCGCTTCCGGAGGAGAAACCTGCCGGTTCATGCTGGCACTGAAGTCGGCCCTGCACCAGACCGATATCGTACCTACACTGGTCTTCGACGAGATAGACGCCGGGGTTGGCGGACGTAACGCCAGGACGGTGGGCCGGAAACTGGCTGCTCTTGCGCACAAGCACCAGGTAATCTGTATCACGCATCTGCCCCAGATAGCCTGCTTCGGCGACAGCCATTACCGGGTGATAAAAGACGTAAGCTCCACGCGGCCGCTGACCTGTGTCGAGCATCTGCAGGGAGAGCACCGGGTACGAGAACTGGCCGCCATGCTGGGCGGCACCGAACAGCCCATGCTGGAAAGCGCCCGGGAACTGCTCGCCGCTGCGGGAGCGAACGAACGGGAACCGGTGGGTGCCTGAGACAGTCACGGTCAAAACGGACGTTTTGAAATGTCCCGCCGGCGGAGGGGGCAGCATTTTCTCCAGTCATGCCAGCACGGGCATTAAAGCGCCTGTTCAGCTGCTACCGCCGCCGGCGGTGCAACCGAAGCAGTGCGGGCCAAACCTTATCCGGCGGCCCAGCAGGGCGCGGAGGTCAACATCGTAAATGCTGGCCGGCGCGGGGCCTGAGATTTCCATTCCCAGCATCTGATTGAAGTCGCAATCATAGAGGCGTCCGTCATGGCCGACGCTTACCAGACGGCGGCAGACGAGGCCGGCCACCGCCTCCGGCGTGAATCTTTTCTTCAGTTTGCCTACATATTCTTCCAGCGCACCCCCGTCTTTCAGCAGGGAACGGAACCGTCCTACAGGCATATTGGTGACCGCCAGCAGCGAGTTGAACCGGAGGCCGTACCGGGCAGCCAGCTCTCTCCTGAACTCAGCTTCCAGGCAGGCGCGCTCAGCCGGAGATACTGCGCCATCGCAGTTGTGGACCAGGTTCAATATCAGCCCGCTGCCGGGCAGACCATAGCCCACCTCATTCAACTGCCGCATTCCCGCGATGCTCTTCCGGAAGACCCCCACCCTCTTATCCTGTCGGTCGCTGACTCATCGTAGTGGGGCAAAGAGGCCAGAACGGTCACACGGTGCCGGGCAAAGAAGCGCGGCAAATAGGCCTTGCCCGCCCCTGAGCGCGGGTCGCCATCGCAGGTGACCGTCAGGTTATGCCGCACCGTCACCCGCTTCTTCATTTTGCTGGCTTCCGCAACCAGAAAATCGAAGTCCGGGTGCAGCTCCGGCGCCCCGCCGGTGATGTCCAGGTGCTCACAGGACAGATGCGCCCCGATTACTTCCAGGCAGCGTTCTATGGTAGCCCGGGACATTTGCCCGGGGTGGTCCGGCGACGCGCCAACATGGCAGTGGACGCAGGCCTGGTTGCAGCGACCCGTTATGTTAACCCACAGCGTCTCCACAGATACCGGCTCGAAGGAGAGCCCGGCTGCGGTTAAAGCCGCCAGAAAATCAAGTTGTGGCATTCTTCTCAAGGCTCACGCCGCGCTGTTGCCGGCGCCCGGGACTGCCAGCGGCGGAGGTCTTCTTCGGTATCAATATCATCAAGACACCTCAGGCTGTGCACCGCCAGCTTAAGCCTGTCCGCCGCCGCCATCGTCTGCGCATAAACCCTGTCCGTGCTCCACTCGATACCTTCAAACAGGGCGGGATAGAACCGGCCCATCCCGATGAGATAGTAGCCGCCGTCGGTGCTGGGGCCAATGACGACATCAGCCTCATCCAGTGCCGCCATGGCCTGCTCGATGTCCTCCGCCGAGAGGTCTGGCACGTCCGTGGCAGCCACAACCACACGCTTCACACCGCTCCGGAACTGCTCACGGAAAGCCATCTTGAGCCTGTCACCGAGGTCGCGCCCGGCCTGAGGACGGAAACGAAAGCATGGCCCGGTCCAGGCCCTGACTTCTCCTTCGTCCCTTCCCGGCGCATAGTAGATGTATGGGGAGATGTCCGGCGGGAGCTTCCTCGCCTCCCCCAGCAGACGCCCGGCGCAATCGCGGTAGAATTGCGCCGCCGGCCCGCTGCCCAGCGTTCCGGCCAGACGCGTCTTGACTTCGCCCGGAACGGGCAGGCGCAGAAACAGCACCAGGCTTGCCCGCACTTGCCCGGACCTGTAGTATTTTTCCGCCAGCCGCCAGGGCGGCACGCCCAGCAGGAACTGAACCGTATAATACATGTTCACCAGTTGCTGCCTGATGATACCGTTGCGCAGGAAGCGGCGGGCCGAAGTGGTGACCGGAATCGGGAAACGGTGCACTCCGGTCCTCCGCCGGGCCCTGCGCATAAGAGCCATATCCTCAAACAACTCCCAGTCCGGGAACCCCCCCAGGGCGTGAAACAGGGTTTTCCGTATAACTATGCCCTGGTCGCCGAACCGGAAAAGGCCCATATCAAAGCGGGCCAGGAAACCCAGCAGGCGCAAAAACCAGTGTCCGGGCTCGAAACTGATGCGGAAGTTGCCCGCTTCCACCCCGCCCCGGGCCAGGATGCCGGTGAGCCTGTCAAGAGCCCCCGCCGGGAGCCGGGTATCCGCGTGCAGGAAAATGAGAATATTGCCCGAGGCGATGGCCGCGCCCCGGTTGCACTGATGCCCTCTGCAGGGCTCGGCGTGCACGACAATAGCGCCCATCTCCTCCGCCGCCGCAACGGTGCCATCCCCGCTGCCACCATCGGCAACGATTATTTCTGCACCCGGCGCTATGGACCTGATGCCGGCAATGCAGCCACCAATAGTCTCCACCTCGTTCAACGCGGGGATGATGACCGAGAAGGTGGTCTCCGTTTTCCCGGGGCCGTCATACATGGCTGCTGCCTTACTTAAAATCAGGGCAGGATGGTGGGAAGGTGTTCCTGCCCTGATTTCATACTAGCGAGGTTCCCGCCGGATAGCAAGACGGCGGCCGGCCTAGAAACCTCTTATCATCTGTCCGGGAAGCCACAGGACTATCTGCGGGAAGGCAATAATCAGACCCAGCCCGATCCAGATAAGGATGATAAATGGCACAACCCCTCGTATGATATGGCCGGTGGTGACCCCGAACTCCTCAGGAATGACCCCTTTCAGGAAATATATGGAGAGGGCAAAGGGCGGGCTCATGAAGGCCATCTGTAGGTTCACGCATATGGTGAGGGCAAACCAGAGCGGATGGAAGCCGATTTCAGGCGCGATGGGCGTCACCAGCGGCACCACAATAAAGACGATGCCCAGCCAGTCTATGAACATGCCCAGGATGAAGACGATTACCATTACGGTAAACCACACTCCCCACTTCCCGCCCGGTGCCGACAGTATGAAATCAGCCACCACCCCGCCGCCGCCCAGCCTGAGCAGAACGCCGGTGAAAGACAGCGCGCCGATGGCCACTATCGCGATCATGCCGGTCACTTTGGCGCATTCCAGGGAAACCCTCTTGATTCCGGACCAGTCAAGCCCGCGGCGGGCCAGCGCCAGCAGAGTGGCGACGAAAGCGCCCACGGCCGCCGCCTCGGTCGGTGCGGCGACACCGAGAAAGATGCTGCCCAGCACGGCAAGGATGAGGAAAAGAATGGGAAACACGGAAGTAAGCAGCATC
>CAZZAU010000136.1:0-4618 GCA_964652725.1 uncultured Dehalococcoidaceae bacterium
GGCAGCACCAGGAACCTGTCCGGCACGGCCAAGTTCAGCCACAGGAAATCGCTGTCCAGCGGCACCAGGCGGAAGACCTGGGGCCAGGAGGCATAAAGGTGCCGGGACAGGTTCAGGAAATCCTCGGGGACCACTGCCAGCACCCGGATGATGGACTGGAAAAGGGCAATCCACACCGGCAACTGTATGAGCATGGGCAGCATACAGCCCGCCGGGCTGACGCCGGACTCCCGGTAGAGTTTCATCTGCTCCTGGGCCAGCCTCGCCTTATCCCGGGCGAACTTCTTCTGCAGTTCCGCCATCTTGGGTTGCAGCTCCTGCATGGCCTTGGTGGCCCGCAGCTGTTTCAGGGTGAGCGGCAGCGTGGCTCCCCTTACGGCGAGGGTGAGAATGATGATGGCCAGCCCGAAGTTGTTCAGCAGGAAACCTGAGAGCACGATGAGCACGTTTATCATCGGCGACAGTATGATCAGGTCCCAGATCTGTCCTATCAAAGTCAGCTACCTCACTTGCTCCCCGGGGACATGCTCCACAGCACGGCGCCGCTACGCACGTCCACGGCATACAGGATATCCTCGGCGCTGTGCACGTACACCACGCCTTCGCTGGCGGCCAGCGGCGCGTAGACCTTCTCCTCCAGGCTGATGAGCTGGCGCGGCTCTGCCGTGGCCGCGTTCAGTAAATACAGGTCGCCCGCTTCGGTGGCGGCCACCACTCCTTCATCCACCAGCACCGGGGAAGACTCCACCGGGCTGCCCAGGTCAAACCCGGCCACCCGGTTTCCGCTTTCCGCGTCCAGCACATGGACAACGCCGTCAACGGAACCGGCATAGATAACGCCGCCGCTGACCACGGGGTGGGCCCAGAACCAGTTCTGCGCCTGGAACTTCCACCGGAAAGCCCCATCGGAAGCATTGAGAGCGTACAGGTGCCGGTCAAAAGAGCCGATGTAAACCGTGCCCTCATAGACCAGCGGCGTAGCCACGATGGCCCCTTCCGTCTCGAACTCCCATTCCCGGCTGCCGTCGGCTGCGTTCAGAGCGTAGACCTTGTTGTCAAAAGAGCCTACGTAGATTGTGCCGCCCTCCACCGCCGGAGTTGCCCAGATCTCATCTCCGGTCTCAAATATCCACTGCCGGTCGCCGGTGGCTGCGTCCAGCGCATACAGCTTGCCATCGGTGCCCCCGAAGTAGACCCTGTCTCCCACCACCACGGGGCCGCTCACCACCGGCTCCAGCTCCCCCTCGCGGGGATATACCCAGCGCAGCGCTCCGGTTTCAATGTTTACGGCATACATCTTGCCGTTGTAGCCGGTGATATAGGCCAGCTCCGCGGTTGCGGCGGGCGTTCCGTAAATCGCCACCGTCCCCGGCCCCTGCGCGCAGCCGAGGACTCCCCCGGTGGGCGTGGTCTCAAACAGGATCTCCCACTTCCGCTCCCGGGTATCTTTATCCAGGGCCACCAGTTCGCCCTGCATTGACCCCACCAGCAGCATCCCGTCCTGCGTGGCTATCCCGGACCATCCCCTGGGCACGGCACCGGCAGGCGCGCAGCCGACAAGCACCAAGCCGACCGCAAGCACCGCCAGCGCAGCTACTAGAAGCCGTTTCCCGTTCATTCTCCCTATGATGAGCACCTGCCTTTATCCATATTAATCACCGCCGCGCGGTCACGGTACCGGGTCATAGCCCCCCGCGTGAAAAGGGTGGCAGCGGACGAGCCGTCTTACTCCCAGCCATACCCCTCTTACTATTCCGTGTCTGACAATGGCCTCATAAGTGTACTGGGAACAGGTGGGAGCAAAGCGGCAGGACGGCAAAGTAGCCTGCGATATGGTGGCCTGGTACAGCCTAATGAGTCCTAACGCCAAGCTCTTCATGTTTCTCCATCAGTACGTGCGCCCGGGAAAGCAACTCTTTAACTCCCTTCTCCAGGCCGGCATAGGGCGTCCCGGCTGCCGCCGGGCGGACGATGAACAGCAGGTCCCACCCCGGCCGGAGGGATGCCAGCCGCAGTATCTCCCGGATGCGGCGCTTGGTCCTGTTCCGTACTACCGCCCCACCCACTCTCCGGCTGACTGAAATGCCGTACCTGGAAAGTTCAAGGCCATTGGGCAGAGCTTTCAGCACCAGCAAGCGGTTCGCCCAGGAACCACCTTTCCGGTAGACCTGTGAAAACTGCGCAGGTCTGGTGAGGTATCGCTCTGGCCTCATCGCTCGCACCCGACCGCGGGCCTCTTTTACACCACTGTCAGCCGCTTGCGGCCCTTGAGCCGCCGGGCTTTCAGTACGGCGCGTCCATCCCGGCTGCTCATCCTGGCCAGGAATCCGTGCTCTCGCTTGCGCGGTATACGTTTTGGCTGGTAAGTCCTCTTGGGCACTTCTCACTCCATCAAAAAACAGACTCTTCCTCGGTTCGCACAACGGCAGAGAGGAAGGATTCAATCCAGCATAACGAACTAGCGTGTCTCTTCCGATTCACGGATATGGCCGGGGGCATGCGGCAGCAACGCCAGGTGCCGCGCCCTCTTGATAGCCGTGGCCAGAACACGCTGGTGCCGGGCGCAGGTACCACTCTTGCGGCGGGGCGCTATCTTCCCCCGGTCAGCAACGAACGGCAGCAGCTTCGCCGGTTCTTTATAGTCAATCGCCAGGTCCTTGTCCTTGCAGAAGGCACAGACCCTGCGCTTCGGAGCATACCTGGGTCTTCCCCACCTCTTCCTTGTATCTCTAGTCTCTGCCATAAACCAACCTTTCCCCCTTAATAGTCATCTAGAACGGGAGGTCGTCCGGCTCCAGATCAGCAGTTCCGTTTTGCTCCCCCCTGCTCCCGGCACCGGCCTCCGCCCTCTCTTCACCCAGACCCGAGAACCCGCGCCGGTCCAGGAATATCACCTTATTGGCAATCACTTCTGACCTGGAGTGGGGCTGGCCGTCCTGACCTTCCCAGGTCCGGGTGTGCAACCTGCCCTCGGCGTACACCAGCCGCCCTTTGGCCAGGAACTGGTTGCATTGCTCCGCCAGCTTGTTCCAGGCCACCACGCTGAACCACTCCGTTTCCTGCCTGCGCTCCCCGTCCGGCGTGGTGGAGACCCAGTTGGTAGCCACCCGGAACGAAGTTACCGGCTTCCCGTTCGGCGTAAACCGCATTTCCGGCTCACCGCCCACGTTGCCGATGATTATTACCTTGTTCAAGCTTGGCATCCCGGACTCCTTTCGCCCCGCTGCCGCAAAGCCCTAGCTTCCTACCCTTATCAGCAGATGCCTTATGACATCTTCCGAAATCAGCAGATTGCCTTCCAGCTCTTTCGTCCCGGCCGGGTCCATCTTGAACCGGGTCAATATGTAGCTGCCCTCCTGGAAGTGCTCTATGGGGTAGGCCAGCCTGCGCCTGCCCCACCTTTCCTCCCCGGAGATAACTCCTCCCCGACTTTCGATGAGCTGGTTCACATTCTGCAGGATGCTTTCCAGCTTGCTTTCGTCAGATTCAGGCCTGACGACGAATACCAGTTCATATTCCCGCAAGTTTATGTCTTCCGTCTTTACCGCTTTCGCCTCTTCTCTCTCCGGCACCATAGTCCACCTGCAAAAAATTTTCTGTCAGATTATACCACAAACCACAAAGCACAAACAACGGGCATAATGATGGGTTTTATTTGGTTGCGGTTGGTAGTTGATACCTCACCCCTGCCCCCTCTCAAACATCACCACGATGGAGCATAAAGGAAAACTGTTCGGGAGGAGGACACAAGGGGACGGGTGAAATAAACAACCAAATGCAAAAAACATAATGATACCACCACGCCGGCGCGCTGGCGCGGGCAGCATCTTGACACACCAGAGCGTCTTTGCTACACTCTAGGTGGCAAAACTGTACCCAGCCTGACGGCCCCGTGGTGTAGCGGTCTAACATGCCACCCTGTCACGGTGGAGATCAGGGGTTCAAATCCCCTCGGGGTCGCATCTGCCACACATAGTGTGACAGTCCTTACATCCCCCAGGTCAAAGAAAGGTTTGAATTCAGGTCGTGGTGTAACTGGCACCACCCTTTTATTTTTTCATCAGACTACCTCACAGGCGGGCAGCTAGTCTATTTCGCTTCTCCTGGGTTGCTTTTTCCCAGGCCACCGCGATGTCTTTCAGGAAAAAGCCAGCTTCTCCAGCGCCGCAGGTCTGAAGTCCATTGCGGTGAGTTCCTCCAGGTTGTGATGCATTATGGTGTAGTCTGCCAAGTATTCGTTCCGGCTGCCCCATTCGTAGAGTTCCCTTATACGGCTAAGCCGGTTCCCGCCCGGGGCCTTGAACGGCGGCGAGGAGGTAACAGTCAGGCCCGGCTATGCCGACGAACTGCCGGGGTCGATTTTCCTGCCATCCTCAAGTCCGACCCGCTGTTCCCCTTCGCGGTTTCGCAGCGCCTTGAAGACTACAACGAGAACGGCGCTACTTACTATTATTATCACCCCTTCTGGACGGCCCTGCCGATGCAGGCGGGCGAAATATCGACGGCTGGTGGCGGCCATTGTCTTCGCTTCCGGCTGCACCTGTTCAGGCGGCCAAAACGAGGGTCAACAGATGTTGACCCCGAAACTTTTCTCTTTGAGGATGATGACGAGGACTTC
>CAZZAU010000137.1:0-4576 GCA_964652725.1 uncultured Dehalococcoidaceae bacterium
TCTCGCACAAGGTCGCGCATCTCGCGCCGTGCACGTGCATCATCGTGCGCTGAGGCGTCCGTGAAGCCCGCTCGCCGCTCAGTGGTCGCCTTCGGCGGGCCCGTCGCCACGGCTCGCGGCGGCCGCGAGGGCTGCCAGCACCTCCTCGTCCGGAATCTGGTGGAAGTCGGCGTAGAACGCGCCGATCCCGTAGAACGGCTCGGGCGTCGCAAGGCAGACGACCGTGTCGGCCACCGTGCGCAGCGCCGCGGCGGTGTCGGGCGGCGCGACGGGCACGGCGACGACGACGCGCGCCGCGCCGCGGCGTCGGGCGGCGATGACGCCCGCGCGCATCGTGGCGCCGGTCGCCACGCCGTCATCGGTGATGATGACCGTTTTGCCGGTGAGAGGCACCCTCTCGCGGGCTCGGCGGAACAGCCCGGTGCGCCGCTTGATTTCCGCCATCTGCCGGGCCTTCTCCTGCTGGATATGGGCATCATCCACCCCCAGCGCCGCTACCACCTCTTCGTTCAGAAGCAGATGCCCATCCTCGGTCACCGAGCCCATAGCCAGCTCGGGCTGGCCCGGAGAGCCCAGCTTGTGTGCCAGCATGAGGTCCATATCGGCTTGCAGGGCGTCTGCCAGCTCCCGCGCCACGACGATGCCGCCCCGAGGAATGCCCAGCACTACTGCCCTCCAACCCCGGTAAGTGTCCAGTTGCTGCGCGAGAAGCCTGCCGGCTTCCTGCCGGTTTTCGAACGGCTCCCCGCTGCGTGATATGATGCGTAGTTCACCCATATCAGGACTCCCGTCTAACGGTACGCTTCCGGCATCGGGCTCCGTTTGTGGCAGGCCACCCGGCTGCCGGTTCAGTCTCTGCGGAGTTTATCCGGCGGTCTTGCCGCTCTTCCTGGTGGACACGGCTATCTTCTTCGGCTTTATCTCCGGCGTCTTGGGCAGAGTGACCTCCAGAACGCCGTTTTCATAGGTAGCTTCAATTTTACCGGCATCCACACCGGAGGGCAGGCCGGGCGAACAGGTCCTCCAGGCGGCGTTCCCATTCCTCCAGCTCCCGGAAGGGACGCCAGGGCGCGATGCCCCGTCTTGGTCTCCACCTCTCCACGGCCATAGAGTCCTCCTTTACTCTGTGTACAGGCTGGATGCGCATCCGGGCGCGTCACAAACGCGCTCCCGCCGCTTCTTCTCTTTGCCCTTGAGGGGACCCGCGGTTAAGGGGTGGGATGCCCGGTCCGGCATCCAGCCGTTCTGGCTCACCAGCAGCTGCAGGTCTTCGGTAATTGTCTCCACGCAGGCCATTACCGGCAGCACCGTCCGGGCCAGGCTCCGCCGGTCCGGCGCTTCAACCGCCACGATAATATCCGGCCACCCTTCAAGCCGGTCGGCGAGTAGTACGCCCGGGCTGCTGCGCAGGGCGCGCAGAGCCTCTTCCGTCCTGCCCGGCGCGATTTCAAGCAGAATGTATGCTCTCACTCTGTGACCTCGTCTTCCATTTCCTCCATGTGCCCCGGCTGCTATGCTCCGCAGCCCTATTCTAGGCACTCGCGGATGTAAAAGTCATAAAATTGGCGGCGAAAAAATCACAAAAGTATGACATTTCGGCAATATATCTGCCTGAGCCGGCCTCCGGGCAGGTCTTGCCGGAGGCTCTGCGCCATTTTGTTTGACTGAGGCGAGAGGTGGTACTAAAATATGACCATCCCGGTGCTGACCCCGCGCGATAGGGGATGAGGAGGACGAAGAATGGCCGATGCGACCGGCGGCGAAGGCGCAATGCGGCTCCGGCCGGATGCGGGAATGCCCGCTCCGGCGCAAGCAGCGCCGCCTGCCGTGACCGAAAGAGACTGGCTGCTGAATGTGCTCAATTCAATGCCGGACGGCGTATACATTGTGGACCGGCAGTATGACATACAGTATGTCAACCCAGCCCTGAAGGGGCAGTTCGGGGAAGTAAACGGGCGCAAATGCTACGAGTACCTGCAGGACAGGCGGGAGGTATGCCCGTGGTGTAAGAACAGCGCCGTCTTTGACCAGGGCCAGACCATCCGCTGGGAGTGGTATTCGGCCAAGACGGGCAGGACCTATGACCTTCTGGACACGCCGCTACGGGAGCCGGACGGCAGAGTCTTCAAGCTGGAGGTACTGCGTGACATTACGGAACGCAAACGGCTGGAAGAGGCACTGCGGCGGAGTGAGGAGGACCTGAAACATGCTCAGGCGGTATCCCACACCGGAAGCTGGCGCCTGGATGTCCAGCGCAACCGGTTAATGTGGTCCGATGAGGCGTACCGCATCTTCGGCATTCCCGGGGGTATGCCTTTGACCTATGAGGCTTTCCTTTCCTGCGTTCACCCCGAGGACCGGGAGTACGTAGACCGCCGGTGGAACGCCGCTCTCTGCGATGAACCTTATGAAATCGAGCACCGCATTATGGCGGGAGACCGGGTGAAGTGGGTCCGCCAGAAGGCCGTCCTGGAGTTCGATTCAGAGGGGCTGCTGCAGGGAGGCTTCGGGACCGTTCAGGACATCACCGAGCACAAGCAGGCCGAAGAAGCCATGCGGATAAAGGACACCGCCTTCGCCTCGGCGATAAACAGTTTCCTCATCACCGACCTGGAGGGGCGTATTACCTATGCCAACCCCTCCTTCATCAGGAAGTGGGGGGCCGCCAGCGAGGAAGAGTTGCTGGGGCGGAGCATTCTGGATTTCAGTGCGTCCAGGGACAGGGCCAGGGAGATTCTGAAAGCTGTAATGACCTCGGGGGCGTGGGTGGGCGAGGAAGTCGGCGTGCTGAAGGACGGTTCGCTTATTGACATCGAGCTTTCCGCGAGTCTGGTCACCAATGAAGCCGGTAAACCCATCTGTTTGCTGTGCTCCCTGCTGGATATCACGGAACGCAAGAAAGTGGACCGGCTGAAAGACCAGTTCATCGGCCTGGTGTCCCACGAGCTGCGCACGCCACTGACCGTAATCAAGGGCTGTCTCAGTACCCCGACCGGACGTTTCAGAACCTATAAAGTTATTGCCCAGGCTCTCCCATCGTGGCATCTTCTTTTGACTCGGCCGTGGCCGGCTCAACCCTTTCGTCCGGAGCCGGCAAGCAATACCCGGCACGGTTCGCCCCAGTTCTGAGGCAATGTCAGCCAGCGGTTTACCGCCACTATAAAGCTCAACCAACCGGGCATCATCATCCTCTGTCCAGGGATACCAGGTATCATATGGCGGCCGGTATGTCGGCCGTTTAATACCCATCTTCATTGCCTGTTGTGTAATTCCATGCCAGGTGCGATTCGGCAGCGCTTTCATTATATCCTCTTTCGTTGCCGATGACCAGAAAGACCGCAGTATCTCCTTCTCCTGCTCCGACCATATCTTGTGCAAACCGCCGTGGGGTCCCGGGCGATAAATCAGCAGTCTCTGCTCAAGGCCTATCTTCCAGATAATGTTCGCTTCGACCTGTTTCTTGCCGGGTTTAATCTCCACCCGGTCAATAAAGATCTTGAGCAGCCTGTTACGCAGTATGGGCGAATATCGCTCCCAATCGGTTCTTAGCTTCGCCAGCAGTTTCCGGACAAGCTGGACATTAAGCGCAGCCGGTATGGCTTGGAGTCTTGGCGCCGCCCTGAGAGCATCGAGTTCGGTCTGGGCTTCCCGTATCAGCGCCCAGTAGGTATCTTCCTTCTCCGGGTCGGAAGAGCCGAGGTAGCTCTTCAAACGCTTGATGCGCTGCTCCAGTTCTACCCCCTGCCGCCGCCGGTTGACCTCGTTAATCTTCCCCTTTTCATAGTCGGTCTCGAGTTTGGTGAGCACTTCATCTGCGTAGGGAGTGAAGTCTAGCTGCCCCAGCACCGCGTCAAGCAGAGGAACGTCAAGAATGTGGTGGTTGATGTCCATGCATATCGGCCCCAGTCCCAGGGTATAGTGACGCCGGCATACGTAGCAGCCGTCCCGGGAGTTGCTGGTCACGCGCTCCGGCACCGGGTGATTGTCGCACCAGAGCAGCCCGCTGAAGGGCATGGGCTGGAACTGGACGGCTTTACCCCTGGGCTTTCTTTCCTTGGCCGCTACCTCGTAGGCTTCCCAGAACAGGTCATCGTCGACAATATGGTCGTGGTTGTCGATAATCGGCGGCTGGTTGCTGAAACTCCATACCCCGATGAGGAAGGGATTCTGGGCCATACCGGATACCATCGCCGGTGTTATGGTGTAGCCGGATGGTGTCCTCGGACACGTCCTGAGCCGGGTGCGATTGACCATATAGCTCAACTCCGGCGGGAAGTAGGGGAAGAC
Source organism: uncultured Dehalococcoidaceae bacterium (assembly GCA_964652725.1). GTDB lineage: Bacteria > Chloroflexota > Dehalococcoidia > Dehalococcoidales > RBG-16-60-22 > CAZZAU01. The sequence continues at coordinate 4,288 of CAZZAU010000137.1, forward strand.
AATGTTATCGGCGCGGAGCGCCTGGGCCGCCCGGATCGGGCTGCGCAGCCTGACCAGATATCTCAGCATGATGTTGACTACCTCGGCATGGGGCGGATAGGCCTTCCACTTGCCGAAGATGTAGCGTCCGTCCTGTCGCTGCCCTTCTACCTCGACGATAAATCCCGGGATAACCGCACAGCCGACGTGCCTACCCTCCTTGGCCTTGTTGTTGCGACGCCGCTGCAGTCTTCTGCCCATGACCTTGAGCTCCTGGGCGGCATCCTGAAGCTCTTCATCAAGGTATTCC
>CAZZAU010000138.1:0-4510 GCA_964652725.1 uncultured Dehalococcoidaceae bacterium
TACCAGGCGGACTTCTCGGATGTAGAGCCCGGCGGCGAGGACGAGGCCATCAACGGCGCCATGGCCGTTATCGAGCGCCGGATCAATATCCTGGGCGTAACCGAGCCGGTGATACAGCGGCAGGGCACGGACCGCATCGTGGTGGAGCTGCCGGGCATTGCCGAGGCGGAAAGGGCGAAAAGGCTCATCGGCCAGACGGCGCTCATAGAGTTCCGGGAGCAGAAGGTCAATGAGGACGGCGAGGTGGAGTGGGTGCCCGCCACGGCGGTGGTGAACGGGGAAGAGAAGGAGCTCAACAGCTCTTATTTCAGAGATAACACCTATGTTACCACCGGCGATTTCGGGGGGGTGCTGCTCGTCTTCCAATGGAACGAAGAGGGCAGCAGGCTGTCTGAAGAAATCACAGGAAGATTGATAGGACAGCCTCTGGGCATATATCTGAGCGGCGAGCCACTGCTGGGCGATGATGGCCGACCCATAGCACCCATCGTGCAGTCCAGGATTACGGATACCGGCCAGATAGAGGGGCTGAGCCTGAACGAGGCACAGGAGCTTTCCCAGTTGCTCAACGCCGGGCGTATCCCCCTCTCCCTCACCCCCATCTATGACCAGACGGTCTCTCCCATACTGGGCGAGAGCTTCGTCGATATGAGCATAAGGGCGGGCATCATCGGCATCATACTGGTGATGCTGTTCATTATAGCCTACTACCGGCTCTCCGGCGTCATGGCCAGCCTGGCGCTGATTTTCTACGGGGCGCTGGTGCTGGCCCTGTTCAAGCTGATACCGGTGACCCTGACCCTGGCCGGGCTGGGCGGCTTCATCCTGTCCGTAGGCATGGCGGTGGACGCCAACGTGCTCATCTTCGAGCGGATGAAGGAGGAGATAAGGACGGGGCGCACCCTGGGGGCGGCCATCGAGGCCGGTTTCAACCGCGCCTGGACGGCCATCCGGGACAGCAATGTGACCACCTTCATTGTATGCGGCATACTCTACTGGGTGGGCAACAGCATCGTGGCCGGGGCCCCGGTGAAAGGTTTCGCCATCACCCTGGCCATCGGCGTGGCGGTGAGCATGTTCACCGCCATTGTGGTCACCCGTACCCTGCTGCGCCTGTTCGTCCGCACGGGAATATCGCGCCGGACATCTTTGTTCAGCGTGTGGATAGGGAAAAAGAATGTTTGATATCGTGGGCAGAAGGTTCCGGTTCTTTCTCATCTCCGGGGCGGTGCTGTTCATCGGACTCGTCTCCCTGGTCACCTTCGGCCTCAAGACGGGCATAGAGTTCAGCAGCGGCTCCCTGCTGACGGTGGACTTCCAGCAGGAAGTGGCCCAGGGCGAACTCGAAGGAGCGCTGGCCGAGATGGGCTATGACGACGTTATTATTCAGCGCACCGGCGCTGGTGATTATCTCATCCGGACCAGGGAGCTGACACCTGAGGACAAAGGGACGCTGGAGGCAGGACTGGAGGAGCGTTTCGGCGCGCTCACCGAGCCCGAATTCACCTCGGTATCGCCCCTGATTGCCACCGAGACGGCCCGTACCGCGACCATCGCGGTGGCGGTGGCGGCGCTGGGCATTTTGCTCTATGTGACCTGGGCGTTCCGCCGCATGCCCAGGCCCTTTCACTATGGCACCTGCGCCATTATCGCCCTGGCGCATGACGCGCTGGTGGCGCTGGGGGTTTTCTCCATCCTGGGCGGCATACTTAACTGGCAGGTCAACCTGATGTTCATCACCGGCGTCCTGGCGGTCATAGGCTACAGCGTGAACAATACGGTGGTCATCTTCGACCGCATCCGCGAGAACCTGAGCCAGAACATAAGCGCGGATTTCACCACTGTGGTGAACAATAGCCTAGTGGAGACGCTGGGCCGCTCCATCAATACCAGCCTGACCACGCTGGTGGTGGTGCTGGCGCTGCTTTTCTTCGTAGGGGTCACCATCCAGAACTTCGTGGTGGTGCTGGTCATCGGCATCGTCGCCGGAACTTTCAGCTCTGTCTGCATCGCGCCCGGTCTGCTGGTGGTGTGGGACCGGGGTGAATGGCGCCGCTTCATAAGCTGGCTGCCCGGGGTCGCGGCGGAGCCGAAAAGCAGGTAAGACGATGGTCTCCAGCAGGTCCGGCGCTGCCAGGCTCGCGCTGGGCGTAATAATCGGACTGGCCGCGGTCAAAGTGGTGGTGGGGGTTATCACCGGCAGCATCAGCGTCATCGCCCAGGCGGCGGACAGCTTTCTTGACCTTTTTGCGGTGGTGATTACGTTTCTGGCGGTAATAGCCGCCAGCCGCCCTCCGGATGAGGAGCACCCCTTCGGCCACGGGAAGATGGAGGAAATCGCCGCCATTACGCAGGGGCTGCTCATATTCACCGCCGGCGGCCTCATCGTGTATTCTTCGGCGCGCCGCATCCTCACCGGCGAGGCGCTGGAGATGGCCGAGGCCGGCATCGCGGTGATGCTGCTCTCCATCATTGCCAGCATTTTGCTCTCCCGGCATCTGCGCAAGGTGGCAAAGGAGGCGGACTCCATGGCCCTGGAAGCCAATGCCCATAACATCGCTGCGGATGTCTATTCCGCCGCCGGGGTACTGGTAGGGCTTACCGTGATACGCTTTACCGGCCTTGCGGTCATAGACCCCGTTATGGCCATCTTGGTCTCGCTGGTGATGTTCAGGTCCGGCTACGGCGTCCTGCGCCGGGCCTACCGCGGGCTTACCGATGTCAGGCTACCGGAAGAAGAGCTGTCGGTCATCCGCTCGGCTATCAGAGAACACGTGGGCGAACTGGTGGATTTTCACGCTTTGCGCACCCGCAAGTCCGGGGACCAGCGTTACATCGACCTGCACGTGGTTATGCCGCGGCGTATCAGCCTGGAGGAAGCGCACCGGATGACCGACCACCTGGAGCAGGACATCAAGAACAAGCTGGGGCGGGCCAGCGTGGTCATCCACGTTGAGCCGTGCGGCGAGGAGTGCGAGAAGTGTCCGGTGTCGCTCCGGAAGAAGGAAACGCACGGCAAATAGGCCTGTCTGGCCGGCGGAGAACACGGCTGCAGAGAAGATGAGGCAACTGGACTGCTCGGGCGCGGCCTACGCCAGGCGGTGTATTGCCTTCAGCTTCCTAACCAGTCCCGCTATGTCCGGGGACGGCCAGGGGCGTTGCGGCGCACCCAGGGGGTCTTCTATGTCCCTTTCCCCCCGCAGGACAGCAAAGGTGGCCCCGACCGATACCGCCAGCGCCCTCAGGTCATAGCCCCCCTCCAGCCCGAACACCACCCGGCCGTCACATAAATCTTCGGCCAGCTCTGTGATTATTCCGGCCATGCCGGCGAAGCCGGTGGTGGTGAGCTGCATCATGGCCAGCTGGTCTGTCCAGTGGCCGTCGTAGCCTGCGGAGACCAGGATGAGCCGGGGGTGGAATCGCCTGACCACCGGCACGATGATTTCCTCGAAGACGCGCATATATTCCGCATCGCCGCAACCGGCGGGGAGAGGGATGTTGACCGTGGTGCCGGCGGCGCCGGTCCCGCCGGCATCGTCCGCCCGCCCTGACCCGGGGTAGTGGGGGTACTGGTGCGTGGAGGCGTACAGGACGCGGGGGTCATGGTAAAAGGCCTCCTGGGTGCCGTTGCCGTGGTGAACATCAAAGTCGATGATGGCCGCCCGTTCCAGGCCCAGGTTTTCCAGCGCGTATTTCGCGGCGATGGCCACGTTGTTGAACAGACAAAAGCCCATGGCGCTGCGGGCGGTGGCGTGATGGCCGGGAGGCCTGACCAGCGCGAAGGCGCTGTCCAGCTCTCCGCTGACCACAAGCCCGGTCGCCCGGATGGTGCCGCCTGCGGCGTGCAGGGCGGCATCCCAGGAACCGGCGGACATCACCGTATCCGCGTCCAGCCAGCCGCCCCCGGACTTCGCCGTCGCCTGGATTCGGGCGATGTAACCGGTATCGTGGACGAGGGCCAGCTCCTGCATGGTGGCCGGGCGCGGTTCGATTCTGGCCAGCTTCTTGCCGAGGCCCGTCTCTTCAAGATGGGCAATGATGGCTTCCAGGCGCCGGGCGTTCTCCGGGTGCTGCCCGGTGTCATGCTGAAGGAAGACGGGGTGATAGACGTAGCCCGCTTTTTTCACATTACCCCTTGGATGCCGGAGACCAGGAACCAGGCCCCGAAGCCCACCAGGAGCAGGCTGCAGGCGATGAATATCCCCTCCTGGAACTTCTGTCCCCAGAAGGAGTGGGTGCGGTAGGTGGCATTGGAGACCAGTGACAGCCAGGCGAGGTCGCAGGACCAGTGGACGGCAGTAAAGGCCACCAGCCCGATGATGCTGAACTCGGCGATGCGCATTATGAGCATGCTGCCGATGGTGGCCCACCAGACCAGGAAGAAGGGGTTGAAACCGCTGGTCAGGATGCCGGCGGTAAAAGCATTGTAGGAAAGGTCTTTGCCTCCCCGCACCACCTCGCTGCGGGCACGGAACATGCCCACGCCCAGGTAGACTATCATGCCGCTGCC
>CAZZAU010000139.1:0-4498 GCA_964652725.1 uncultured Dehalococcoidaceae bacterium
TGAACGTAGCGCGTCTGCCATTCCGCCACTTCGGCGCGACCTACATTATGTTAGCACTTATGAGGTGTGTCTGGCAACCCTCTACCGGCCTCAGTCCCGCCCGTGGACCCGGGACCCAGGGCCCGTCCTTCCCTGTACCGGTGCACCGTCCCGCTCCAGTAGCCGAACTCCCGGACGAAGTTGCGGCCCGGCTTCTCGAGTTCATTATGGCCAGAAAGCGTTCCTGGGCAGTCAGCTTACTCCGGAGATGGGGGGGTCAGGGGAAGAACCTCAGCATCTGGCTCACTCCGCCATAGAAGCGCAACCAGTAGCCGGTCACGCTCAGCATGCCCGGATAAGCGAGCGCGAGGCTAGACGGCCAGCTTCATCAGGCGGTCTGCCTCGTCCACCGCCGAAGCGCAGTCATCAGCGTAGCCTTCCACGCCTGATTCTTCGGCGAACTGGCGGGTGATGGGGGCCCCGCCGATCAGCATTTTCACCTTCTTCCTGATGCCGGTCTCTTCCAGGGCCTTTGCTATCTGCGGGATGGCGGTCATGGTGGTGGTGAGCAGCGCTGAAGTGGCCACGATGTCCGCATTGGTGGCCCGGGCCTCGCTGGCGAAGGTCTCCGCGGAGACATCCACCCCCAGGTCATGCACGTCATAGCCGTTGCTTTCCAGCATCATCTTGACCAGATTCTTGCCGATGTCATGCATATCCCCCTCCGCCGTGCCAATGACCACCGTTCCCTTCTTCTTTGCCTCCTGGCCGGAAAGCAGCGGTCTGAGCTTGTCGGTGCCGGCTCTCATGGCGCGCGCCGAAATGAGAATCTCGGGCAGGTAGGCCTGACCATCTTTGAATAGCTGTCCCAGCGCCTGAATGCCGGGGACCAGTCCCCCGGCCAGGATATCTTCCGGCTCGAGCCCGGATTTCAGGGCCTCTTCGACGGTCTGCACCGTGAGCTTATCATTGCCCTCTCTTACTGCATCGGCGATGGTTTTCAGATAATCGGCCATTTTGTTCTCCTTGCGGCAAAATTCTGCTGAATAGAGCTGCGGGTGGCGTAACCGAGCTTCCCGCCGCGCCCCGGTCTGAACAACAAGTATATCATACATTAGAAGAGCCTCACAAAACAATATGCCGGTGGTTGTCCGGGATTAGGGCTGCATGTCCGGATTGACAGCCAGGTGCTGCTATATATAGCATAGAAGCGAGGGCAAAATCCAGGGAAATGAGGAGGAAAGGTATGGGTGAGGTGATTCATACGTCGCGCATCAAGATCGTAAGGGAGAAAGGGCCTGTCCGAAGGGCCCTGATTGAAGGATTCTCTGAGCCGGTGTATTATGGAGTCCACGGGGGAATCAAGAGATTTTACAAGGTTGAGCCAGAGAAAGAACACGCGGCCACGCTGGACCACATTGTGGCGGCGGTGGCGAGCTGAATGATGGGAACACTGGCCACGGGACTGGCCAGCAAGGGAATTCCTACCCCGGAGCATCTTTACCGGGCTGACGTAGAGGGGGACATCGAAAACGTAGAGGGCGTTTTGAAGATCACCACCATAAGGGTGAACTATCATCTGAAAGTGGCCGCGGACAAGGCGGCTGACGCCAGGGAGAGCTTATCCGGCTATCTCAGCCGTTGCCCCGCCGCCCAGAGCGTCATCGGCTGCATCAAAATCAAAGACGAGCTGACCATAGAGGAGTAGGCCCTTTTTGTTGGCAGGCAGGCCCGTTCTTTCCGGTTCAGTATTGCCTGCGCTTTATCAGGGCGATATGCGTTGTGACGCCGGCGGCGACGAGCAGCAGCACCAACCTGACGGTCAGACTATCGGTCAGGAACAGTGCCGTGCCGCCGATGGTTGCCCATAGCAGGGCTATCGTAAACAGCTTTGTCCTGGCCGGCATGCCCCTGCCTTCCATATAGTTCCTCAAGTAGGCACCGAGGGTTCTGTTGCTCAGCAACCAATTGTAGAATCTCCGCGAGCTGCGCATATAGCAGGCTGCCGCCAGCAGAAGAAACGGGGTGGTGGGCAGAACAGGAACAACTATGCCCACGATTCCGATTCCGGTAAAAATAGTCCCGGCAGCAATCAGCAATGTTCTTTTCATTTCAGCACGCGCATTTAGATTTTAGCATACAGAGAATCTTGCAGCGCGTGGTCTGTAGCAGCGCAGTGAGACCCGGTTGACTGGTGCGCCGTTCCGTGCCATACTTTGGGTAAGGGGTTTGCGCAAATGAACCTGGCCAGGAGAGTCCTGAAGGGCGACATCGTGGCGGCGGCCAAGCTCATCAGCGAAGTCGAGGGCGGTTTCCCCGGCGCTCTGGCGGAGCTTGACGACCTGTTTACCAGCACTGGCAAGGCCCAGGTGGTGGGCATTACCGGCGCTCCCGGCGCGGGCAAGAGTACGCTGGTCAGCAGTCTCATCGGCGCTTTTCGCGCCAGGGATATGAAGGTAGGGGTAATCGCCATTGACCCTACCAGTCCTTTCACCGGCGGTGCCATTCTCGGCGACCGGCTGCGTATGCACAAGTACAGCATGGACCGGGATGTGTTCATCCGCAGTCTGGCCACCAGGGATTCGGTGGGAGGACTGGCCCGGGCGGCGGTTAGCGCGCTGCGTGTACTGGATGCCCTGGGCAAGGAGATCATCCTGATGGAGACGGTGGGCTCCGGACAGCTGGAAGTGGACGTTACCAGGGCCGCCGATACCACCGTCCTGATGCTGACCCCCGCTTCCGGCGATAGCATCCAGTGGATGAAGGCGGGCATATTCGAGGCGGCGGACATCTTCGTCATCAACAAAGCGGACACGCAGAGTTGCCAGGTGCTGCGGACGCAACTGGAGATGTTTCTCAAGGCCAAGCCATCGGCGGCCGGATGGCGGGAGCCGGTCATCCTGATGGAGGCGGTCAACGATAAAGGCACCGCCGAACTGGTGCAGGCGCTGGGCAAGCACCGGGACTTCCTCACCGCTTCCGGGATGATGCAGCGGCGGCGCGAGGAAAGGGTAAAACTGGAGCTGGCGCTGGCGCTGGAGAATTTCCTGAAGGTGCCCTTCTATGAAGTTGACAGGAGCGCGTACCTGAGCAGGCTGGCGGAGAATGTGGTCCGCGGCGAGGTGAACCCCTACGCTGCCACCCTGGCGGCGGCCCGCCTGATGACGCAGGGAAAGTCAGCGGTGTAGGGTGCCTTTAGCGGCTGCGCACCGGGCGGACGGTGGCCTGCCGCTTGCGCACCTCGGGGTCAGTGTAGTCAGGGAGGAGGATGGGGGTGGCCCTGTCCGTATCTATTCCCGCCTTTTCCAGCTCGCGGTGGTAGGCGGAGACGTGTTCCATCGTCAGCTTCCCTTGCCGGGCACTCTTTCCGGCGTAAAGGGCGGCGCTCTCTCCGGCAATACGTCCGAAGGTGAGCACGTCGAGGAGCGAGTTGCCCATCAGCCGGTTCTCGCCGTGGACGCCGCCGGTGACCTCTCCGGCCAGGAACAGCCCGGGAATTGAGGTCTCACCGCTGGCCTTGAATTCCAGTCCCCCGTTCTGGTAGTGGAGGGTGGGATAGACCAGCATCGGCTCTCTGGTGATGTTAATATCGAACCGCTTGAACAGAATAAACTTGCCGGGGAACTCCCTCTCTACGGTACCTTCGCCGGTAACCGCATCGATCATCGGCGAGTCCAGCCACACTCCCAGCTTGCCAGTGGGCGTGGGCACGCCTTTGCCTCTTTCCAGACACTCCCTGATGAAGGCCGCGGACTCCACGTCCCTGGGCTCGCGCTCATTGACGAACTGCTCTCCGTCGATATTGACGACGTTGGCCCCTGCCCCCCGGAACTTTTCCGTGATCAGCAGGCCTTCCACCTGCTCCGGGTAGACGGCGCCGGTGGGGTGGTACTGGACGGTGTGGAGGAACTTGAGCCTGAGCCCCGCCCGGTAGCCCAGGACAATGCCGTCGGCGGTGGCGCCGTAGTGGTTGGTGGTCATATAGCCCTGGACATGCAGGCGGCCGCTGCCGCCGGTGGCGATGATGGTGGCCCCGGCCCTGGCCAGCAGGTACTCCTCCGTCTCCAGGTTGTAGAGCACGGCACCGGCGCAGTCGCCGTGCTCGTTCAAAACGAGCTCCACCGCGGGGGCGAACTCCAGCACGGTTATGTTCTCCCGGTTGCGGGCCTCGTCCCGGACGGTGCGCATAATCTCGGCGCCGGTGATATCGCCGCAGAAGTGCATCCTTTTGCGGCTGGTGCCCCCGCCGTGCAGGGTGTGCAATCTGCCGTCCTCGGACCTGGAGAACATCACTCCTAGGTGCTCCAGCCAGCGGATAACGTCCGGAGCGTGGCTTACCAGGGTGGCCACCAGTTCCGGCTCGTTGCTGAAGTGGCCTCCGCCCACCGTGTCCAGGTAGTGGAGACAGATGGAGTCCTTTTCCGTCTTGGTGGCGGCCTGGATGCCCCCTTCGGCCATCATGGTGTTGGCGTCGCCGTGACGCAGTTTGGTGGCCAGGACAGCTTTCATACCCCTTTCC